>NZ_JAEQCX010000177.1:0-10343 GCF_020738035.1 Microcoleus sp. PH2017_28_MFU_U_A | reverse complement strand
TGTCTTGCCGAAGCCTCTTCTTTTGGGAGAAGATTCTTGTGTAGCTTGCGGGTAATCCTCTACCCATTTCAGGGTTAGTTTCTACCCAACGAATCGCACTCCAGTTCTAAACCCGTAGCTCCTAGCGTGGAAAGTGGCTTCATGGGCTGGTTCTAAGGCATATTTTGCTAGGCACTGCCAAGCTCTATCTGCTATGGTAGGTATTTTCAATATTCGGGTTGTCCCATCCTTTTTAGGAATTGGAATTTCCCGAAGCTTGCTGTGATGCCAATTGTTGTAATTGGTCTTGAGGACTGACTCAAGTGCAAATCGTTCCTCGAATGAGAGGGATTTTTTGCCATCAATACCCGCCGTCTTTTTACCATTGTTTAGCTGCGTTACTTGACGAATAGCCAATAATCTAGCTGCACGAGATTTCAGAATAAGTTTCTGTAAAGACTGCGCTTTCCGCCTGTCTCCAACTTGAACCGCTTTGAATACGCGCTTTTGCAGGCGGAATAAACCTTGACGGAATTGCTTCCACTTTAGATTTATCCATGATTCAGTGATATTTCTATCCTGCCTAACCATACTCTGCTCCAATTTGTATTTTCTGAACACCTTGCAGCAATTACGCTGCATCCTACCCGAATTGAAGGAGTTCCGCTGCTCGTCTAGCCTACATCGGGGTTCGACCACCCCTAGACCTTCCATCCGTTTTTCTTCGTTCCCTCAGAGAGATTGTTATGTCCCGTTAGGTGTAGCCAATTCAACCATTGGATTCCCTGGACTCTTACCGCTATTGTCTAAAGATGCGGTGGGAATATCTCCAATCAAGTCAGGCTTTTCAAAGTTGCGCCCTGCTTACCCATAGGTTGCTTTTCTAGGCTCGGTTTCACCGTGAGGACTTCCTATTAACGCCAGTGTCAATCCGCAACGGTTGTCTGATTGCGTCCTGTTCCCAGCTTCGACCTCCCGAAACCGAGTCGGGTCATCGTGGGCAGATAAGGGTTCACATCGAGTCTGATGGACAGGGTTTTCACCTGTATATCTCCGAGAGTTCAACTCTTTTCCGTTGTTGGTTAGAGTTGGATTAGCTATGTACGGACTGTTTACCGTGATTTGCCAATCAACGAGTCGCACTTAGACTTGAGATGCTAAAAGATTCACGCCCAGTACAAGACTGCCCTAGACCGTTTGGGGAGGTTGAAGGACAAAACAGGATGCTTGTTCACCTGGGTAAAAATGTTTAACAAAAATGTCAATGTTATCGTACTTCCTAACTAAATCAAAGAATTCTCGCTGGAAAGTGCGATCGAGGCCATAACTTTTTATGGCTAGTTGAGGTTACTGAGTATTTGTGTGATAACGATCACTAATTAATGTTAGTAGTATCACATAGAAGCAACGTTTTCGATCACGACAGGCAGGCGAAAATAGCCGATAGTGGTACTGTGATGTTGAAAATTTGACAATCCCACGGTAGACGTGTTTTACTCAACTGGCGATCGAGCAAGTAATTTCACAGAGGCCTGCCCGCGTGCCGTGAAAGTTGGTTGCACCGTCACTCGGCGCGATCCGCTTCGGCCCATCAGAGTGCTAATGTCTCAGGATTTCTCACAAAGGGAAAGCCAGAAATACACTTCTGGGAGCAGGATAATCTGTGTCTAAATGTGCTTCTAGCTAGCGTACAGACCAAGGTTATATGCTAGCTATAAATCGCCAAGACATTCGCAAAAATTACCAAAAAACACCAGAAAAACCATGATATATGTTTAACAAAAAGAGAATAAATGGTATTCCTTAAAAGTCAACTATTGCAGCTAATGTTGCGGTCGATCAGTTAACTGATATCAGTATTAGCAATGATGCTTGTGCCATCCAATACCAAACTGACTCATAAACCGGGTCTTTCACCAAAAGACGCGTTCCAGCCCTTGCTCCAGGTAAAAAAAAACAAGCTTCTGAGCATCTGAGTAAGTCCAGGCATGAAAAAGTTTAATTGAGATAGCTTGTCTATTCCTTTCTTGGCAAGCAAAAGGCGAGCATTTAGGAGGGGAGAAGATTTTTCTCCCCAGTCAAAAAAAACAATTGTATAGTGCGAATCCTCGTGAGGTAATTGATATGGCTGGAGTATGTAAACTTAGCATCACAGAGACCACAGAAGAACTAAAAAGCCTGTTAACCGAACAAAAAACGGCAAGCGGCTTTCAAAAAATTCAAGCACTTTACCTGTTCAAAATTTGTCACGTTAAGACAGTTAAAGAATTGGCAATGACGATCGGCGTAAACCGCATTACTGTGCAGCGGTGGCTGAGAAAGTACAGATCTGATGGACTTGAAGGACTCCTGGAAACCAAGCACAGCGGTGGCAGGAAGCCGGCGATTCCTCCTCTGGCCCGCGCTAGTTTGGCAATGCGCCTCAGCGATCCCCAAAAAGGCTTTAAAAGCTATGGAGAAATTCAAGAGTGGTTGCAGCAGGAATACAGCATAGAAGCTTCCTATAAGGCCGTTTACGCAACAGTCAGATACCAGCTCAAAGGCAAGTTGACGAAAGTTTAGATAGACAGTTCATCCCAAGTCTGGTTAATCACCGTCCAATTGTTGATACTCAGAGTTTAAAGCTGTTGATGACTTTGGTTGTCACTAAAAACTCACTACTTCTTTTTGAACTAAGATCGCTCTCACCAACTGCCGATCGTATAAATTATCTGTTGTGCCGATTGGGTTGAGGGGGAAAATATTTGATGGTTTTCCCTGGTTGGTGAAAGATGCTTAAGCAATGCGCCCGAATTCATAACTTGCAAGTTGTGTCTAATTTGCAGGTTTTGTTATAGAAGAATGAAGAAGTCATTAGTCATCAGTCATCAGTCATCAGTCATCAATAACGGCTTGCTTCAGGATAAAAAGAAGGAAGAAGCCAGCCTTTAGTTATCGTCGCGAGAGACTTTTCTTTGCAGTTGATCGCATGAGTAAAGCGATCGCGCGCCAGAACTTCCCAACCATCAGTCATCAGTCATCAATAACGGCTTACCTCAGGAGAAAAAGAAGGAAGAAGGCAGCCTTTAGCGATCGTCGCGAGAGACTTTTATTTGCAATTAATCGGATGAAGAAAGCGCACGCCAGAACTTCCTAACCATCTGGCGGGGCTGGTATATGTAAAAAAATGGCAGCGACTAAGGCAAAAACCGATCCAAAGCAGCTTTCAACTCTTCTATTTCGGTATCGATATTGCCTTCTTTCGCGGCTCTGGCAATGCACTGAGTTAAATGTTCGTCAAGAATGATTCTTGCTACGCGATCGAGCGCGCCTCGAACTGCTGCAACTTGCACGAGAACTTCGGGACAGGGACGGTTTTCTTGTACCATGGTTTTGATGCCCCGGACGTGTCCCTCAATCCGAGATAAGCGATTAACCAGCCGTCGCATCGATTCTTCATCGTGATGGTGAGGGTGGACTGATTGATTGTCGTGATGGTGGTGGTGGGAATTTGAGGGTACGGATTTGTCAGTAGAAGTGTCAGATATAATCATCAGGGTTGTGCCATTTGAGATTTGAGATTTGAGATTTGAGATTGGGGAATGAGTTATTCCGTAATGGTTTAGAGCGCTGGACTACAGTTGAATTCTTTTTTTGAAGCTGGTATTACTAGGGAAAATTTTCAAGTTAGAATTGAGAATATGTTGAGTTTGTGCTGGCTCCAGACTCGTGTATTGTAGCTCTCTAAATATATTTAGGATCTTCATAGCGGCAGATTATTGAGTCCGCTCGATCGCACGCCTTTACCAGAATAACCCAGACTAACAAAGATTGACGCTATGCGACTATTTAAGTTTTTTGGCTCCGCACCCCGCACCGATCGCTGGTTCGGACTCATTTTAGCAATGACGATCGCCCTGAGCGCTCTCTTCATCAATGCTGCACCCGCTTCTGCCGCAGACGGCAAAAATCCGCCCAACTGGCAGGAACAGCCCAAAAAAGCCGTGCAGCAAGTACATTGGAGTTCCCCAGCAACTCTCCCAAATCCGCAAATGCTAGCGCTGCGGAGCCCGGAACTCCCGGTGGCTGTGGCGGCAGATACCAGCAGTTTTGTGACGGCGGCAGTCGATCGAGTCGGGCCTGCTGTTGTCCGGATTGATACCGAGCGCACTGTCAGCCGCAACCTCGACCCCTTAATGGAAGACCCCTTCTTCCGCAGATTTTTGGGAGAAGATTTGCGGAGCATGACGCCCAGACAAGAACACTTGCGGGGTCAAGGTTCTGGCTTCATCATTGACAAAAACGGGATTGTGTTAACCAATGCTCACGTGGTTGACAAAGCCGATCGAGTAACTGTCACCTTAAATGACGGCCGGACATTTCCAGGAGAAGTCCAAGGTACTGACGAAGTAACAGATTTGGCTGTTGTCAAAATTAATACCAAAGGTGTTAACTTGCCCGTGGCAGCACTGGGAGATTCCGATGCGGTGAAAGTCGGTGATTGGGCGATCGCCGTGGGCAACCCCCTCGGATTTGACAATACCGTCACTTTAGGCATTATTAGCACTTTGAAGCGATCGAGCGCAGCCGTCGGCATTCCCGACAAGCGCCTCGATTTCATTCAAACCGACGCCGCCATCAATCCCGGCAATTCCGGCGGGCCGCTGTTGAACAGCAGAGGAGAAGTGATTGGCATCAACACGGCGATTCGGGCGGATGCAATGGGTATTGGGTTTGCGATTCCGATCGACAAAGCGAAAGCCATCTACGCCCAGTTAGCCAAGGGAGAACAAGTCAGCCATCCGTTTTTGGGGATTCAGATGATTGCTTTGACTCCGGAAATGGCCAGAGAGAATAATTCTGACCCCAATGCTCCTTTGATTGTGCCCGAAGTTACAGGGGTATTGGTGATGCGAGTTGTACCCAATACGCCTGCTGAGAAAGCCGGGATTCGGAAAGGAGATGCGATCGTTCAAATTGAGGGCGAGAAAGTGACTCAACCCGAACAGTTGCAAAATTTGGTGGAAAATAGCCAAATCGGTCAAATTTTGAAACTGAAGGTGCGCCGGGGTTCCCAGGTTAAGGAAGTTGCTGTGACAACTGCTCAATTGAGAGATTTTTAGAGCTGAAGGAGAAGGGGGGAGATTGTTAAAAACTCCCCCCAAAAAGTTTGTAGTGAGGACTTTAGTCCTATCTTGATAGTTCTAGCTAATAAATGACTTAAACGGAGTGGAAAATATTGAACTCAAAAAAGTCACACAGCTCTAATTTAATGGGTTATGGAGGTTCCGATCGCTCCTGTGCGATCGACCCACAACAGTCAATCAACTCTCAGCAGTCGATCGATCATAGCAATCGATATGTTATCTATATTCGTGTGGGTTCGTAAAAAAAATCTGGAATGGAAACAGTTATTTTTTCCAAGACTGCCCTTTGATATACATAATAAGCAACAGCAAGATCAAGGATTCCCATACCAAATGGCGAATATACGGTTGGCTTGTGTATGTCTAAAGTGAGTTTTCCTTGAATAAGTTGATCGATAGTTCCTGTAACAAAATCTCGGTTTCCAACTTCTTGCTCGGTAAGATGCAAAGATGTTGCAGATTTTAAACAGTGATCTACATCATCGACAATGTTGTTTGACTCAAGAATAATTTTTGATGATAAATCTCGCAAAGATAAATGCAAAATAATTGGATTGTGGGAAAAGACACTAATATCGTCAATATATGGTGCATCAGCCGTTGTAGTAAAACTAATCAAATCACAAGATGAAATCAGGTTTTCTTTGGTCGATGAGATTTGAACTTCCTTGATTCCTCTCTCTTGAGCATACTCTTTCATCGCCATACTGTACTCATCAGCTAAGTCAAACAAATCTAGTGCAGATATTGTCCAACCAGTATTTAGCAAAAATTTCAAGACATAACGAGCAATTAGTCCGCATCCAACAATCCCCAATCTTTTGACTGTTTTTGGTTTGATAAGATTTTGGGCTGCTAAAACTGCTGAAGCGGCGGTTCTAGAAGCACTTATAATCGAGCCTTCAAGACAGGCTATTGGATATCCAGTTTCATAATCATTGAGAATAATCACCGCAGATGCACGAGGGATTCCATGGGCGATATTTTTGGGAAAACTGGCAATCCATTTTATCCCTGAAATATTGAATTCTCCTCCCAAATGTGCAGGTAAAGCAATGATTCTCGCTTCTGGCTTTTCTGGATATTTCAAAAAATAACTATCTGGGTTTATGGTGTTTTTGTCTCCATGAGTAAGATATGCTTTTTGAACTAAATCAATTACATTCGCATAGTTAGTTTGGAGTATTTCATTAACTACTGAACCAGAAATAACTGTAAAATTTTGCTCTATGGTGTTTGTTTTCATGGAATTAATTTTTATTGGTCTTTATATTGCGTTAAGGCAATGAGGAAAGCGTTCCGAAACCCACCGATCGTCATAAATTGTATCTAGGTAGCTCTCTCCTAAATCAGGACTTATTGCTACTATACTTTTCGCTGCATCCAGTTTATGTGCATAAGCTTTGATGCCTGCCAAAACTGTTCCAGTCGAACCTCCGACTAAAAATGTTTTTTCGCGTAGTAAATATCGACACATTTTTATCGTGTCCTCTTCTTTAACTACTACAATATCATCAATTAGACTTTTATCTACCAATTCTGGTTTTCGACTTGTACCTAGTCCTGGAATATATCTTTTACTAGAAGGTAAATCGAAAGTAACCGAGCCAAAGGTATCAACTGCAATAACTTTTGTTTTTAGCTTGCGATCTCTAATGTATTCAGCACATCCCATTAATGTACCTGTAGTACCTGCACCAATAAATAAGTAATCAACCTCTGAAAAGCTTTCAAAAATTGAATGTGCTGTACTCAGATAATGTGCATTTTTGTTCTCGCAGTTCGCATATTGATTCAGCCAAAATAAATTTTTATTTTCTTTAAGCAATCGCTTAATTAAATCAATTCTGCTATTTAAAAATCCTCCATTTTTATCTCTATCTTTAACAATTACAAGCTCGGCTCCGAACAATTTTATATATTTCTCATTCCTAGACGAAATGTTTGGATCGCTGATACAGGTAAAGCGATATCCTTTAGTCGAACAAGCTAGGCTAGCCGCCACTCCTAAGTTACCAGACGAAGATTCGATAATATGGGTACGATCCGGTGATATCTCTCCTTTTTCTTCGAGAGCCTCTATCATACGTATAGCAGGTTTTATTTTGATAGACCCTGCTGGATTAAATCCTTCAACCTTCAAAAATATATCTGCTTTCAAAGACAAAAAATTGTTTAATTTACAAAAAACTTTGTCGAGAACCAGTTCCAAACAGTTTTCAGCAATCAATGGAGATATCATCAAACCTGAGCAAGATGATTTGAAATTCTCAGACAAAATTAAGGGTGTTTCCGTATCTGGTGCATCGTAAAAATTCATAAATTTCTTAAAAGTCTTGGATGGAGAAGAAACAGTTTATGTGATGTTTTTGTTTTACATACTTTCGAGCTTTCTCTATCAATAATATCATGATGTTATTGCTTCTGGGATGGGGGGGGGGTACCCCTCATCTCAAAATGACATTCCACAAGTATTATGGAAGATAAGAATGTTAAGTATCTGAACAAAAAAACTACAAAAAATTTGTATTGCTTGAAGGAATGATTAACAACTATGCTCACATCTGACTCAAAAAAGATTAAGTTATTACGTTATAAGGGACTTATTATGGTGCTGGTGGGGGCCACCTTATGGGGACTTTCTGGTACGGTGGCACAAAGGCTTTTTCAAGATGAGGGATTTACTCCTGGTTGGCTGGTAACAATGCGCCTGCTAATCTCAGGAATATTGTTATTAATAACTGGATGTTTCCGAAAGAATTTCCATCAAGTTTTTGCTGTGTGGCACGATCCCAAAGATCGGATTCGATTAGTGATTTTTGGAATTATTGGTATGTTGGGAGTACAGTATACCTATTTCGTGGCAATTCAAACCGGTAATGCTGCTACAGCAACCTTATTGCAATATCAGGCTCCATTATTTATTATGGTTTACTTAGCAATAAAGTACAATCGAATTCCGAATTATCAAGAGTTTATAGCCCTAGGATTTGCCCTGTTAGGTACATTTCTTCTCGTAACAAATGGATCTGTTCACCAGTTGTCTGTCTCCAGCACATCAATAGCATGGGGATTAAGTTCTGCAATTGCACTTGCATTTTACACATTATATCCATCAGGTTTGCTACAACGTTGGGGTTCTGAAGTAATCATTGGGTGGGGCATGATTATAGGAGGTATTGCATTATGCCCGATCGCTTCTCCTTGGCAAATTCAAGGTCAACATTGGTCTGTAATTACTGGTTTGTTAGTAAGTTTTGTGATTGTATTTGGCACAGCAATCGCTTTTTATCTCTATATAGACAGTCTTCGATACATTACACCTACAGAAGCCAGTTTATTAGCCAGTGCAGAGCCTTTGTCGGCTGTAGCTGCATCAGTTATTTGGCTTCGCTTACCACTGAGTCTTTTTGAAGGTATCGGTGGACTATGTATTGTTAGTACAGTGTTGATGTTGTCGCTACGTCCCAAAAATCCCAGCAAAACATTATAAAAATCAACTAGAAATATCGTCGATCGGAGGGAGAAACAATCAGTTTTTTGATATGTCTATATATCAAGAAAAATTATCAGCTTGCAGCCGTTAACTAAACTGTAATTTAAATCAATAGAGGTTCATACTAACCGTGAAAACAAACAATCAGCCTTGTAATTTTTTCTTAATGACTGAAAATAGCTTTCATCCAACTTATTTAGTGTCACAATGGTACACCAAATTCCAAGGAAACCCATTTTTTAGAGGTATTCTCATACGAGATGATAAAAATGATGCTTCACACCAGAGTAAAGAGCGATTTCATCAATTACATCAGAAGGAAAAACTTTTAACAAGTGATTCTCTACAGGAAATCCAAACATTATATGGTGGACTTAGTAAGACGGAAGAAGCTATGATAAGATTATTTGGAATACCTGCATTGGCACAAAACTCATTTCAAAAAAGTATCTTTTTAGGTAAAACTATAAATAGTGAAAAAGTGAAGGAGTGGCTACAAATAGAATGTAAAAATGAAGGTAAGATTTGTATGTTTGTGTTTTTGGATAAGATTCTTAGTCCTTGGTGGATTGAATTGACAGAAGGTAACATTATTAATGCTCATTCTGCTGTTCTTCCTTATGCAAGGGGTATGTTTGCTGTCGAAAATATGGCATCTCGTGGTGATATTGAAGAATTTAAACGAGTTGCTGGAGCGTCTGTTCATTATGTAGATGAAGGCGTAGATACTGGCCCTATTATTCGGGCTGTCAGAATACAAAATCCCTTTGAATTTCAATCTTTGTCGGAGGTAAAAGCTTATAGTTATAAGCTGGCTTTCGATCTTCTGATACAACAAGCTTCAGAAATGATCGAAAATCCTCAAATACAATCTGTGGGGATCAAAGCCTATCCTACACTCATCAGTCCTGTATTTTCTAGAAAAGACTACACTCCCCAGGTCGAAGAACTCGCCGAAAAGAGATTTATAGAAATGAAACAAGATTCAGTCAACGCTATAAAAACAAAAACAACCTATAAGAAAATTCCTACGGGATAGATCCTCGACTTCTTTAAGAATTCGGGGATCTGGGTATAAAGTAAAGTCACCAGCCAGCAGATGCTTCCCAGTCGGTAATCGCTGCTTGCTGCCATGCTTCATCCTCATCGGTTAATTCATCGCTCAGTTCATCCAGCAATAAACAGGCTTCTACCATTGCCTGTTGTTCTTGTTGTTTGCGCCATGCTTGCAATAAAACCTCAACTAGCCGACTGCGATTTCTACACGCTGGTCAATGTAACGCACTAACTCATCTGGCAAAGAGATATAGCAATCCTAAATCATTATCAAGGTTATGATATAATTATATGCAATACTTGATTGTCACAAAAAGATGAATAAATTACAACCACAAAAAGTATCCGCTCAATAATTCGGGGTAGCAGAGGAAAAAAAGTAAGCAGAGTGCACAAAGTGTTATAAAATAGGACACATGACGCCAAAGACTATTTCACAAGACAAGTCATCCTCCAATATACTGCAAACCATCGACCCCTCAGGTATTGCAGACCAATCAATGCGTCAGACAGTAGAGCTCTTACTGAACCTAATAGAGCAATTACAATTAAAAGTCAAAGACTTGGAGTCAGAGAATCAACGGTTGAAAGATGAAAACAACCGATTGAAGGGAGAACAAGGAAAACCAGACATCAAAGCCAACTCCAAAGGATTCAAAAGTCAGCACTCATAGCGAAAAAGAACG
>NZ_JAEQCX010000176.1:0-10364 GCF_020738035.1 Microcoleus sp. PH2017_28_MFU_U_A | reverse complement strand
TCCCTACGCCAGATTAATTGTAGGGACACGGCACGTGCAGTCTCCTCATTTTGGGTAATATTAATTCTGATGCAACCGAAAATGATACAATATGCACTCCAACAAGCTATTTAACCGCACGCGCTGGCAACTCGCAGGCTGGTATGCGATCGTCACTGCTATGTTGTTGGGTATATGCGGTGTTGGAGTATATCAGGTTGTATTTCACGCGCAGCGATACATCCTCCAGCAAAAACTACAGGACTTAGCCGGAACGCTGCATGACACGATCGAACCTGAATTACAACAACCGGGACAGATTTCATCTAGCTTGAAAACTATCTTGCCCGGTCTTTGCCTGTGGAATGAAAACTGTAACAGTTCAGACAATGACGGGGCGCGACATACTGCTAGGGTGTTTCAGCAAGAGGGCTATTATCTCCGGTTTTTAGACCAATCTGGGCGTATTTTAGCGACGAGTGGAGAGCAGCCGGATCTATTAAAAAGTCTTGCGCCAAGGGAGTTCTGGCAAGTTCTGAATTGTTCTAAGGGCGATCGATTCTATCAAATTTCTCTACTACTGCGAACAAACGGCGGCTTGCCTTGGGGTTATCTGCAAATTGGGCGATCGCTCAAAGAATGGGATGCCTATCTTAACACCTTGCGACTGTTCCTCTTTTTGGGCTTACCTTTTGCGATGCTGTTAGTGGGAGGAGCGAGTTGGTGGTTAGCGGGAGTAGCCATGCAACCAATTTATCAGTCCTATCGCCAGATGCAACAATTCACCTCCGATGCTGCTCATGAATTGCGAACGCCTCTCGCTGTGATCCAGAGTACGGTTGAGGATACTCGTCTTGCTGAAGACTTACCAGAGGTTAATCAAAACCTGGATATTATCGAACGACAAAACATCCGCCTCTCCAGGTTAGTCAAAGATTTACTGTTCATTTGTCGCATTGAGCAACAACAGATTTCGACTCAATTGCAGCCTTGCTCTCTCAACGATCTGATCGGCGATTTGGTAGAGGAACTTGCAGGTTTGGCAATGATGGCTGAGCTACATTTGAAGTTAGAAATTCATGCCTCACAAGCCACTATGATTCTTGGGGATGAAGTCCAACTTTACCGTATGGTAACGAACTTAATTACAAACGCCATTCACTACACTCCCCCAGGAGGACTAATCCTTGCCATCCTCGATTGCACCGACAAGGAAGCCGTGATTCAAGTTCAAGATACGGGTGTTGGTATCGCTCCAGCCGAACAAACGCGAATTTTCGATCGTTTCTATCGAGTCCAGAGCGATCGTTCTAGAGCCACAGGAGGGGCTGGATTAGGGCTATCGATTGTGAGTGCGATCGTACTAGCTCATCAAGGCAGCATTCAAGTCCAGAGCGAGTTGGGCAAAGGCAGTATATTTACAATCCGTCTACCGCTTAAATAGAAACGAAGTCTCTACAGAATCTTAGCCACTTTAGCCCCATCGAGTGTCAACGGGCGGGCGATCGAGCTAAACTGAGATTTGAGATTAACTGCGATCGAACTCAAAGCTTGCACCTCTGTTGCCAACAGGCACTCCGGCCTGTTCCACAAAAAGTAAATTTGCTTGTGGAGTGGGCCGGAGAGCTCACCCCTGAAAAACTTTTTGACAATGGTGCAAAATGTGATATCGGAGGAAATTCTCTAGCTTCTTGGAAAAAATTGTTTTACCTAGAAGTGGGTCAAGCCCACTTTTTTTGTTGCATTCGTCGCAGGAAAAAAACTCAGGGCATCAGATATTGCAAGTTTAGGACTGATCCAGACCCGTGTCCGAGTTTAGGAGTTTTAACTTAAGTATTCGATATGACTCATCCCCTAATCCCACAAATCATTGACTTAGCTACCCCCGTTGCGGAAACACTGGGACTGGAAGTAGTGGGAACACTGTTTCACACCAACCAAAATCCACCCATCTTGCGGGTAGACATCCGCAACCTCCAGCAAGACACCGGTTTAGCCGACTGTGAACGGATGAGTAAAGCCCTCGAAGCAGAGTTAGAAACAGCCGACATCATACCCTTCGCCTACGTGCTAGAAATTTCCAGCCCTGGTATATCTCGATCGCTACTGAGCGATCGAGAATTCATTACCTTTAAAGGTTTCCCCGTAACAGTCAAAGCCACCGAACCAGACTCGCGAATCAAAGAGTGGAAAGGACTACTGATCGGCCGGGATGAAACAACGGTTTATCTCAATCAAAAAGGGCGACAGGTGAAAATTCCCCGCCCTCAAATTGCCAAAGTTGAACTAGACGAAGGTAAGGAGTAAAAAAGGGGAATTTTGAATTTTGAGTTGTAGGGGCCGTACCCCCGTGTCTGCCCGATTTGAGTTTTGAGATTGCCTCGCAGGAAGCTAAAAATGCTTCGCTGCGAGTTAATTTTTAAGAATCACATCTTTAGCCGCAGGGTTGAAGTAGAACAACCAATAAATTGTTGCAGCACCCAGATACCCTAATGCTATCTTTGTAACTCATCAATCATCAGTTATCACTTTTTTCAACAATTACCGACTGTCAATTACCAATCATCTATTTCCGATCGCAAGTTACGTATTGTCACATCAAAAAAAGGAGTGTTTTATATGTCAATGGTTCCCCTGCGCGGACTCAAAGAAATGATCGAAGGTATTAGCAAAGAGCGAAATTTACCCAAACACGCCGTCCAAGCAGCATTGCGAGAAGCCCTGCTTAAAGGATACGAACGCTACCGCCGCACCCAAAAACTCGACCACTTCAGCGAAGAATACTTCGACAATTTTGATGTAGAATTAGACGCAGAACAAGAAGGTTTTCGCGTTTTAGCTAACAAAACTATTGTCGAAGAAGTCGTCAATCCCGATCACGAAATAGCACTTTCTGAAGTACAAGAAGTAGCCACAGAAGCTCAGCCTGGGAGCATCGTACTCGTAGATGTAACACCCGATCAAAAAGAATTTGGTCGCATGGCAGCCATCCAGACCAAACAAGTCCTGGCTCAAAAACTGCGCGACCAACAGCGCAAAATGATTCAAGAAGAGTTTAAAGATTTAGAAGAAACTGTTCTTCAAGCAAGAGTGCTCAGGTTTGAGAGGCAGTCGGTAATTTTGGCAGTTACCAGCAGCTTCGGTCAGCCGGAAGTAGATGCCGAACTCCCCAAACGCGAACAGTTGCCTAACGACAATTACCGTGCGAACGCTACATTCAAGGTTTATCTCAAAAAAGTAGGCGAAGGTTCTACTAGAGGGCCGCAGTTACTTGTTTCTAGAGCAGACGCCGGTTTGGTGGTTTACCTGTTTGCTAACGAAGTACCAGAAATAGAAGATGGGGTGGTGAGGATTGTCGCCGTAGCTAGGGAGGCAAATCCGCCCTCCCGGCACGTCGGCCCTCGGACTAAAATAGCAGTAGATACTCTCGATCGCGATGTAGACCCCGTAGGAGCCTGCATCGGAGCGCGGGGATCGCGAATTCAGGTAGTAGTCAACGAATTGCGCGGCGAAAAAATAGACGTGATCCGCTGGTCTCCAGATCCTGCAACCTATATTGCTAACGCTCTGAGTCCAGCTAGAGTAGATGAAGTGCGTTTGGTTGCCCCAGAAGGGAGGCGCGCTCACATTTTGGTCGCGGAAGACCAACTGAGTCTTGCCATTGGTAAAGAAGGTCAGAACGTCCGCCTCGCAGCCCGCCTGACCGGTTGGAAAATCGATATCAAAGATATTGCTAAGTACGATCGCGACGCCGAAGACAGCAAACTGGCAGCAGAAGCAAGCAGGCTCGAAGAACTAGCAGGCGACGACTACGACGAAGAGGAAGGATCCGGCTACGACGGCGACGAGGAAACGGCAGAATTTGAGCAAGAGGAGCCAGCCACGGACGAAACCGCAGCCACAGTCTAAACACTGTGACATTCACTTTTATGTTTCTGGCACGGGAGACAAGGAGGACAATTCCCCTATTCCCCCCTCTCCCACTCTCTCAACTCTCCCGGAATCACTAGAAATGAAACCGAACTACCGGTGTTGCACAAGTTGTCGAAAAATAGCTCCTAAGGAAGCTTTTTGGCGAGTAGTCAGGCTCTATCCTTCTCATCAGGTACAATTAGATCGCGGCCTCGGTCGTTCCGCTTACCTTTGTCCGGCGAGCCAATGCCTCAAAGCAGCTCAGAAAAAAAATCGACTTGGGCGATCGCTCAAAGCGCCTGTGTCTGACGAACTGTACCAAACACTTTGGCAGCGTTTAGCCACATCTGACTGTACATCTGACTCGGAATCGATCGGGCACCAAACCGACAATAGTTCGGCCTCGACTGTATAAACCCTCTTGGCAGCCCTACCAGTAATTACCGGTAGCGCCAGCTCTAAAACCCCGATCCGATCTGCCCACCAGTCTGGAAAGATTTGTGTCAGATTAGATAAGGGTAGGGTACTAGCAGAGGTATCCTCAAGGTGGAAAGACAAACTTTAAAGATTGATTTGTGGCAGTTGCCAAAATTCAGACTTGACAGTTCTCGCTTTCCCAAAAAAAACTTGAGAATTCTCCAACCGCAGACTTCAGCGAATTGCATCTTTTAGATAAAATTGCTGAGCGAGTACCAAAACCCCGATTCTTGACACTGAATCAATCACAGCGAATGATGTCGTCATTAGAACAAAAAATCAAAATGTAAAAACTGGTTGGCACAAAAGAGGGCAGAGTGGATGAACAACGGCAAAGTAAGAATTTACGAATTATCACGGGAACTAAATTTGGATAATAAAGACATCTTGGCAGTTTGCGAGCGGCTCAATATTTCAGTAAAGAGCCACAGCAGCACAATTACAGAATCTGAAGCAGAGCGCATTCGCAAAACGGCGGAAAAATACGTAGCCAGCCACTCTACCCCCGGCAAGCCAGCTCCCCCCGAAAGAGCAGCAGCGCCATCTAGAGAATCTGGCCCTCATCCTAACGACCAACAAAAAAAGCAGCAAATTTTAGAAATACGCAGTCCAAAAGTACGGCCGGCTGGTGCTTCGTCCCAGCCCGCAGGCAACGAGGAGCAAAAAAACCAGCCAGGGGCCACCGTGGCCACTCCTCCCAAATCGCCAGCCTCTCAACAACTCCAGCCTCCAGCTAAACCAAATATCAATCGACCTGTACTCTCGAAGCCAAATGTCGCTGGAGCGGCGGCAGCTTCAGAAACAAGCTCGGAAACTGTAGGTGCGATCGCCCCGGAAACAAGCTCCCAGGCTCAAGCACCTGCGACACCTCAACCGCCGTCAGAAAAGGCTCCAGAACGCACCCCCCGCCCGCCGGTCGCCCCTCCAGCGCCGCCAGCAGGGGCAAAACTCACGTCGCCACCAGTCAGAGCGGCGTCCGAGCAGGCTGGCCGCAACCCACAAACTCTGGGAAACAAGCCGGTACTGAAACTGGCCAGAACCGATCAAGACCAATCAGAACAGGGAGAAACTCTGGAAGCGCCGGCGAAACCGAGCCGCCCCAGCAGACCTGCACCATCCGGTAGCGACGCTCAAAGACCTCGCCCAGGTGCTGGTGGGCCAGTGAAAACAGCACTTGCCGATCGACCGCAGCAGGGCGGCCCGCGCCGGAGCCTTGCCCCCGCAACGTCAGCCGCTGGGTTGCGTAGCCGGGGCGGTGACATTTCTGCCACCGGAGAAGACGCAGACGATGACGGAGACGATACGTCGTTGTTGCTGGATACTCTTCTCCTTCCCAAGCCGACTCTGCCAAAGCCAGCCAAAAAGACACAGGTCATTTGGGAAGAAGATGATGACGAAAACTCAGATGCTGCCAAAGCTGCCAAAGCAGCCAAGGCCAAAAATCGTCGCCTCAAACCCATAGACGAGGATGACGATGACTTAGAAAATGGCTTGGATATGCCAGCACCAGTCACCGTCAGCCTGTCTCTAGCCCGCCCAGCTAAGGCGAAGACACAAGCAGCACCCAAGTCAACACCAACTCCGGGCGCACCCGGTAGCAGCGGCAAAAATAAGAGACCGGGCCCTTCTCACGATAAAAGCTCTTCTGGTTCTTCCGGGGGACGCGGCAACCGGGGCAAAACAGCCGAAGCTAAGGTAGAACGTCCAGAAAAGCTGCTGCTGAGCAGACCGATGACCGTTCAAGAACTAGCAGTTACCTTGGCTGTTCCCGAAACCGAAATTATTAAGAGGCTGTTCTCTAAAGGTATTGCGGTCAACATTACCGAAACCCTGGACATTCCAGCGGTGAGAATGGTAGCCGAAGAAATGGGCGTAGAGGTAGAAACCCCAGAAATAGAAGAGCCAGCTACCAAAATCATCGAGATGATCGATGAGGCAGATTTGGAATACCTCCAGCGCCGTCCGCCAGTGGTAACGATTATGGGCCACGTGGATCACGGCAAAACTACTTTGCTAGACTCGATCCGCAAAACCAAGGTCGCTCAGGGAGAAGCTGGGGGTATTACCCAGCACATCGGTGCTTACCACGTGGATGTGGTACACGAAGGCAAGAGCCAGCAGGTGGTATTTTTGGATACGCCCGGTCACGAAGCCTTTACAGCTATGCGGGCTCGCGGTACGCGGGTGACAGACATTGCCATCTTGGTGGTGGCGGCGGACGACGGCGTGCGACCCCAGACAATTGAAGCTATCAGCCACGCGAAAGCGGCGAAAGTGCCAATTGTCGTGGCTATCAATAAAGTTGACAAGGAGGGCGCTCAGCCGGAACGGGTGAAGCAAGAGCTTACTGAGTACGGCTTGGTCGCAGATGACTGGGGCGGCGATGTGACGATGGTTCCAGTCAGCGCTATCCGAGGGGAAAACCTCGATACGCTGTTGGAAATGATTCTGACAGTCGCGGAAATGGAAGACCTCAACGCTAACCCGAACCGAGCGGCTAAGGGTACTGTAATTGAAGCTCACCTCGACAAGGCAAGGGGGCCAGTGGCAACTCTGCTGGTGCAAAATGGCACGCTGCGAGTGGGCGATATTGTGGTCGCAGGCTCTGCTCTGGGCAAGGTGCGGGCGATGATCGACGATCGCGGCGATCGCGTAGACCAAGCAAGTCCATCCTTCGCTGTGGAAGTGCTGGGGCTGCGGGAAGTACCGCAAGCTGGAGATGAGTTTGATGTCTTCGCTAACGAAAAAGAAGCAGCGGCGATCGCCAGCGGAAGAGCTACATCCCAAAGAGATTCGCGTCTACTTCAAGGTGGTCGGATCAGCCTCAGTGGCTTCTCTCAACAAGCTAAGGAAGGCGTTCTTAAGGAACTCAACTTGATCTTGAAGGCAGATGTCCAAGGCTCCCTGGAAGCCATTGTCGGTTCTCTGACCCAACTTCCTCAAAAAGAAGTTCAACTCCGATTGCTGCTATCTGCTCCTGGGGAAATCACAGAAACGGATATTGACCTGGCCTCCGCTAGTAATGCTGTGATTATCGGGTTCAATACTACTCTCGCCACCGGCGCTCGCCAAGCAGCCGACCAAGCGGGCGTAGACGTGCGGGAATACAGCATCATCTACAAACTCTTGGATGATATTCAAGGGGCGATGGAAGGACTGCTGGAACCCGAACTGGTGGAAGAACCTCTGGGTAAGGTGGAAGTGCGCGCTGTCTTCGCGATCGGTCGGGGGGCTGTGGCTGGATGCTACGTACTCGAAGGCAAGGTCATCCGCAACTGTAAGGTGCGGGTGCGCCGGGGCAACAATGTCGTTTACGAAGGTGTCCTTGACTCCCTCAAACGGATGAAGGAAGATGCCAAGGAAGTCAATACTGGCTATGAATGCGGTATTTCCTTGAGCGGGTTTAGCGACTGGGCGGAAGGCGATATTATTGAAGCCTACCGGATGGTTACTAAGCGCCGCACGCTATCTCAATAGTTTTGAGTTGTGAGTGTTGAGTTGGAAGAGAATTTTTGAGTGAAGGCAACTTGCATTGCCGATCGCTCCCAACTATTCTCTTCACTCAATACTCCCAAACTCATCGGACAGTTGACAGTTGACAGTTGACAGTTGGCAGTTGGCAGTTGGCAGTTGGCCGTTGGCAGTTGGCAGAATGAAATTCCTAATCGTCTTTACCCTTGCTGAAAATTCAAAATTTGCTCGCTCAAATAAGAATTACCGAAAGAAACCCGATTTCTGCTCGTAAGTCCTCGGTTTGATCGCTAAATATTTACTCCTCGCACCGGGTTTTAGAGTCAAGAGTGCGTCCAAGAATCTCAAAATTCAAAAGTCAAAACTCATATAGCAGTTCGATCGAAAAATGAGGTACGCTTGGGGTTTTCGGTAATCAGTAATCGGTAATCACCGAAAAGCTTGCGGTTCAAAAGCTGGTGCCGTGCCAATTACCAATTACCAATTACTAATTACCAATTACCAGACATACCTCATCTATTTTAGAAAGGCTATCATTCATAACTAATAATTAATTAAAGTGCGTTCTTTTTGGTCAGATCCTTTCTTGTGGATTCACCTTTCTGGGGTGGCTGCATTGCCGCTTTTCCTGGGACTGTGCTTGCTGGGACTCGCAGTGGGTTCTCCCACGCTCTCTGTCTGGTTAGAAGTGTTTTTAGTGGCTGTAGCAGGTATTGTTCCTGTGCTGTGGATGCAATGGTTCCGCCCTTTTTACATTTTTAGTATTTTAGTCGTGGCCGTGAAACCGCAGAATTTAACTTCTGTGCAGCAGCAGATGCTGACTCGGTTTAAAACTAAATTAAATCAAGGAATTGCTCTTTTTATCGCTGTTTTGCTGGCAGTAATTTTGTGGCAGCTATATCGATTTGCTCCCCTTGCTGCTGGGGTGGCTCCCTTTCCTCCTTCCTGGCGGTGGGCTGGGTTGTTGTTGGCAGTTGCTGCTTTTTTAGCTAGCAATTTGTTTTTGCAGGTGTCTGCTAGTGTGATGGCTGTTTTGCTGACGCCGGAATCAGAATTTGCAGCGACAAAGCCTCATGTATTAGAAAACATTAGGCAGGATTTTACGATCGCACCTTGGCAAGTCGATCGACTTTTGCCAGCTTTTGCGGGCGAGACAACTGTCACTCCGGCTGCACCCGCAGAGTCAATGCCACCAGCAGAAGGCATCAAGAATGCGTCATCCAGCAGTACAGTCAACTCAGAACCTGCGGACACCAACGGCCCTACATCCCTAACCCAACAGTCGATCGAAAAGTGAAATAAAAAATTAATATCGACATAATTGTAGTTTAAGCTACTTTATTTGCGACAGATGTATGCAGTAAAAAAAATAGGTAATGCTCCGGCTCAGATAAAGATTATTAATACTCTTAATATTTAATATTTAATCGCAGGTTGTGGCTATTTTATATTGGCTATTTGGAGAAAAGAATCTATAATAGAGAGAGTCAAGGTAAGCTTTCAATCCTTACAGGGAATTCAAACAGAGGTATAACAATATGGCGAATTATCTACCGATCGCACAAGAACCTCAAGCCGCAGAGCCGATCGAGCTGTGCGAAGATTCTGAAATCTGGGGCAGCCTCAAATCCGCGATCGGGGCAAGTTCAGGGTTTCAACGCTGGCAGCTAGAACTCAATTTTGAGAGTCAACAGCAAAATTTCACCATCGATCAGCAGGTTCGATCCTATCTGCGGGAAACTTTAGAAACTTTGGCTTACTGAGCGTAGCAAAACCAGAGATTGTCATAGTTTGTGAAATTCAACGTCAAATTCCGCCCTATCCCCTCCAATATGCTATGGGAGTTAACTCTCAACTTCGGAGTTCAAATTGCAGGGGAGAGTATTTCTCCTACATAAGATTTATCTCAAGCGAACCAGAGTAAAGGGAAATCGGCAAATGCTTCGTTGTAACGCTGCCAAATTTGCTTCCGGCGCTGCAATTAGGGGGCGACTTGTTTGAGTTGATGAATGCCGATCGCAGCTTGCAGATCCATCATATTGTATTTAAAACCGATTTCCACCACTTGATAGTGCTTGTAACCCGAGTCGCCGAAGCGATTCCAAGCATCTTTGCTCATACCGTGCAGCGCTAAAATTTTCAGCCTGTTAGCGTCTTCTTGACGGCGGGCGAGAATCATGCCTCCTTCACCCGTGGTGATGTTTTTGGTGACATAAAAGCTGAAGCATCCGAAGTCACCAAATGTGCCTGCTTTCTTTCCCTTGTACTCTGTTTCGATCGCGTGAGCGCAGTCTTCAATCAACTTCAAATTGTGACGGCTAGCAATCTCACACAGCGCATCCATATCGCAGGGACAACCGGCGAAGTGAACCGGTAAAATTGCTTTAATTCTCGAAGTTATTTTAGCTTCGACTTCAGCCGGGTTAGAAACTGTAACTTAATTTATGGACAAAGCTACCCATCCTTGACTATTTGGGTAGCTTTGTCCGCAACTCGGGCGATCGCACGAGACTATTTGCCCCTGG
>NZ_JAEQCX010000175.1:0-10375 GCF_020738035.1 Microcoleus sp. PH2017_28_MFU_U_A | reverse complement strand
AGCCTTTCTCAAAAAGGTGAGGTATGACTGACAGGTTATATAACCACTGAAACCAAGAGGGCTGAAGCCCAACAACGTACCTCATCTTTCTGAGAACCGATATATCAATTGACTTTTGATATATTGAAACTCCCGAATCTGAGCTTTTTTAAGGCAATTGATAACTGCTCGATCGCACAATCAATTCACCTTGACTGGGGTTGCGGCTGAAGATAAAAGCTCCTTCTTTAGTTTCACCGCTTGACAAAAAATCAATTTGCTGATCTCCAGATTCCAAGACTTCGCCCTTGACGCGCAGTTCCGCTACAACTTGCACTGATTCTGCCGTTTCGCCGCCCGTGTTAGTAACTTTAAACGGTACGTAAAATTGCCCTTTGGTGGCGCGAATTGGCTCGTTGCGAGTCACAGAAATCACAGGAGGTTCCTGTTTTTTAGTCACCCAGTTGTAAAGTACGAGTCCGGTGATGGTAGACAGGATCGAACAGGCGATCGCAAATGTTACCCATTCAGCAAAAGTTCTTTTTTCCGGTTGTTCCATTTTACTTTCGGCATTACTGTCACTCATACCGCCAACCTCCCCGCCGCGCCGCCAACAGTCGCCGGCAATCCCAATACTAACGTATAGCCCAACCAAACAGACCAAGGGTCGTCAAAGCTGAGTTTGTGGAAGAAAAACAACATAAATGCAGAAGCCACCAGCGATACTAAATACGCCATCACAGTTTCGCTGAGGGGACGCTGAAAAATTCCTCGCTGCTGCTGGCGTTTTGCTTGAGAAGTAAAGTCGGCTGCGAATACAATACCGTAGGAAATTAGCAGCGAAGCGGCGATGATTGCTAATTGCCAAGGTGGCGAAATAGCTGCCGCTAGCATGGGAATTTCGTCAGTTGGGGCGATGTTGAAAGCAATTATCATCGCGCCAATTAAAGTAGCACCGATATCTGCTAAAGTGGGATTAATCATCGGTTCGCTGTCGCTATCTGAGCTTTGATAGCGATCGCCACTCAAGAAACCGCTTGCCAGGGCCACTCCCAAGGCAAAGGGCAAGCCTTCAAAGATGATTTTCCCCAAAGCTTGTTGCAGCGGAGTATCCGGCGTAATTTCCCGGAGCAAAAACAGGATAACAGCCGCGCAGACAATGCCAATGGCGATCGCTTCTACGGTATCGATTGCAGCATCCCGCCACCGGATGTCCTTAGTTTTGCGAAAGCCTTCAGTGCGAGTCAGCAAGAAAACGACGATAAAAGTAGTTATAATGGCGATCGACATTTGCGCTGGTTTAGTAGAGGAACCGATCCACCAAACCTCCATCGTATACAGCAGCGGAATCCCGAACAAAAAGCCGCCCGATGCACCTCGAATGATGTCGTTTAATTCATTTGACCACTGATTTTTGCGTCTTTTTGACTTGTTCATGTTTGAGTGAAAACGCGCCTCTAAAAATTGGAAAATTAACTATTTTTTAAACATTCTCTATAATACAATATTGCTGGTATTCTTTCTCTAACTTGGGACGGAGATTTGATATTATATCATATCCGATTATCGGCAATAAAAACGGTTTGTAGTGAGGACTTTAGTCCGCATCCATAGAAGGACTAAAGTCCTCACTACAAACCAATATACATGATATGATTGATAAGTTTGGATATTTTAAATATTGTCGTAAATAGCATCTTCTTCGCTGTAGCCCGCCAATAATTGCTCAGCAGCAAGACGATGCCAAGCAGAATTTTCCTCTTCTGTATCAGTTGTTTCTTTCACCAGAACAATAACTCTGACTTCTTGGTTAGCTGCCAAGTATTTTAAGAAAGTATCGGGAAATTCGATTTTCCCTTCATCTGTGACTCTTGCTGGAAACTCGTAGGCTTTCATGGTATGTTTGAATCAGTATTTTACATGAATTTGTGAAGGCAGTTATAGTGCCAGTTTAATCTCGACAGATTCTCCCAAAGCTTCGTTGATAACAATCAGTTTTCCTTGACTATCTGCCCCTAATTGTTGATTGGGATTGAGTAATTCAATTCCATAAATAGTACCGTCGGGGGCAATGTCCACATTCATTCGATCGCTAACCTGGATAGTTTCTACCTGTGCGGTTTTTTCTGGCAGGTATATATCAGCTACGTTGTATCTCCCATCGTAAGTCAGTTTCACGGGAACCTCCTGCTCATTTGCCAAATATCTCGATGTAGCAGCGAATAGCTGACTTGACATCAGCTAATGCTTCCTCATAGGTGTCACCTTCACCAACTATGGCACCTTTGATGCCAAGGGGATAGGCTACATAACCGTCGGGATGTTTTTCAATGATTATTCTAAATTGTTTCATCTTCGCCTCTTTATTTTTATACTAACTTAATTCACCACAGGCGCGCGATCGCATAAGCATCAAAAATAGCATCAACGCTCAAAACGGGTATCTGTTCTGCCATAGATTGGGCAATTATCAGCCTGTCAAATGGATCGCGGTGATGCAAAGGCAGTGAAGCCACAACCTCAATATGGTCAAAACTTATTTCGAGTATCTCAATTCTATTAACTGCTATTTGCTGCTTGACAAACTCCATAAAAGGCAGACTAAAGTTTAGCCTGCCGATGCTATGCTTAATCGCCATTTCCCAGACACTAGCTGTACTCAGGAGAATCTCGTTATCTCCGTTGTCAATTAGCGATCGCCCTGTTATGCTCAGTCTTGAACTGTCTGTCGTATACCAAATAAAGGCATGAGTGTCCAACAACAGCCTCATTCCATATACTCCTTAAATTCTTCTAGAGGTTCGTCAAAATCATCGGACATCCAAACCATTCCTTTAGCACTCCCTGCTTGCCGATTGGGTTTAGCTTGTTTGGGAATTACTACCAATTTTACAACAGGCTGATTATCTTTACTAATGGCAACTTCTTCACCTCTCATCGCCGCTTCGATTAATTCCAGAAGTTTTTCTTTAGCCTCAACAATGTCTACTTGATACATAACTTGTGCCTCCTTAATATCAATTTACAACATCACCATTCTAACTCAATTCGATAAATCCTCTTCCTCCAAATCAACAGATTGTACTTCCATATCATCCGACTGCAACTGAGCAGGAGTAGCCGGAATCGCTGCAATAATTGCATCTATCACTCTAGCCACCGGAATAATTTCCATCCCCAAATCTGGCACGGATTGATTCTTAGGAATAATCGCCCTTTTGAAACCCAATTTCGCCGCTTCCCTTAGCCGTAACTCTAATTGCGACACCGGCCGCACTTGTCCTCCCAAACCGACTTCTCCGAGCAAAACTGTGCGCGCATCAATTACCCGATCGCGAAAACTGGCCACAACTGCGATCGCCACCCCCAAATCCGCCGCCGGTTCCTCCACCTTCAACCCGCCTACCGACGCCACAATCACATCCAATTTAGACAAAGGAATCCCCACCCTTTTCTCCAAAACAGCCAAAATTTGCTGCAATCTACTACTATCCACACCAGTAGTAGAACGGCGTGGCGCACCAAAACTTGCAGGGCTGACTAACGCCTGAATCTCCACTAAAATCGGTCGAGTTCCCTCGCAAGCAACCGTCGTCGAAGTACCCGGAGAAAATTCATCTTTATTGCCTAAAAACAACTCCGACGGATTATCTACTTCTCGCAAACCATTGGCTACCATTTCAAAAACACCGATTTCGTGAGTCGCGCCAAAACGGTTTTTCATCGATCGCAAAAGGCGATGAGAAGCAAAGCGATCGCCCTCAAAATACAGTACAGTATCTACCAAATGCTCCAAAACCCTCGGCCCCGCCAAAGATCCATCCTTAGTAACGTGACCAACCAAGAATAAAGTAATATTTTCCCTTTTTGCAACCTGCATCAAAGCAGACGTACATTCCCGTACCTGAGCTACCGAACCCGGAGCCGATGTTAAATTAGCAAAATAAATAGTTTGGATGCTATCAATCACCGCCACATTCGGTTTCAGCGCTTCCAACTCCCGCAAAACAACTTCTAAATCCGTCTCTGGAAGCAAGTAGAAATTCTCCGCTGAATTGTCCTGGGAATCCGTTTTAGCCTCCCCATTGCTATCAGATATATTTCCGCCATTGCTTGACAAATTAACCGGATTAGCCACGCCCAAACGCTGCGATCGCAATTTTACTTGCTGACCAGACTCCTCCGCACTAACATAGAGTATTCTATCCTTGCGCGCCAACATATTCGCCATCTGTAATAGCAGCGTCGATTTCCCGATTCCCGGTTCCCCGCCAATCAACACCAGCGAACCCGGAACAATCCCACCTCCCAAAACTCGATCGAGTTCCCCATAGCCAGAAGGCCAGCGAGACTGAGTTTGGTCGGAAATCTGCGATAATCTAAAAGATACCTTTGGTTGACCCTTCGACTTATCAGGAGGCGAACCGCCCACTGACTTAGTTGTCACCCCAGTCAAACCAGCCCGTGGCCCACCAGCAGTATGTGGTTCTAACTGCTCGTCAAAAGAATCCCACTTGTGACAGCTAGGACACCTGCCAAAATATTGTGGTGAATCATACCCACATTCCCGACAAATATATTGTATTCGAGGCTTAGGCATTGTTTACTATGATAAATAGTCACCCTAACATTTAGAAAAGTCTGAGTTAAAGCAATTATCAAGCTTTCAGACCGATCGCCATACACGATTCAATCTGTATATTCTATGATAGGGTACAAAAAATTAAGATTATCTGAAATGTAACTTAAGGAGTGCTCGGTAACTTGGAAAATCATAAAGAAAAAATTCTGGTAGTCGATGACGAAGCCAGTATCCGGCGCATTCTGGAGACTCGCCTTTCCATGATTGGCTACGATGTCGTCACCGCTGCTGACGGTGAAGAAGCTCTCGAAACATTTCGCAACACCGAACCCGACTTAGTAGTTTTGGACGTGATGATGCCGAAGCTCGACGGTTACGGCGTGTGTCAGGAGTTACGCAAAGAATCAGACGTACCCATCATCATGCTAACCGCTTTGGGAGACGTAGCCGATCGCATCACCGGTTTAGAATTGGGCGCCGACGATTACGTCGTCAAACCTTTCTCTCCCAAAGAGCTCGAAGCCCGCATCCGTTCGGTACTGCGCCGGGTTGACAAAAACGGCGCTTCAGGCATTCCCAGTTCTGGAGTCATCCACGTAACTAATATTAGGATTGACACCAACAAGCGCCAAGTTTATAAAGGCGACGAACGAATTCGGCTCACAGGCATGGAATTCAGCTTGTTAGAGCTGCTTGTCAGCCGTTCTGGAGAGCCTTTTTCGCGATCGGAAATTTTGCAAGAAGTTTGGGGATACACGCCAGAACGCCACGTAGACACCCGCGTTGTGGACGTTCACATCTCCCGGCTGAGGGCAAAGTTGGAAGACGACCCCAGCAATCCTGAATTAATTCTCACCGCCCGCGGCACCGGCTATCTATTCCAGCGCATTGTCGAAATTGGCGAAGTCGGTTGACAGTTGACAGTTGGCAGTTGGCAGTTGACAGTTGGCAGTTGGCAGTTGACAGTTGGCAGTTGGCAGTTGGCAGTTGGCAATTGGCAGTTGTTAAATTATCAACTACTCCTTATAAAACTTAAGCATAGGTATCCAGAAACCGGGTTTTTCAACCAAAATACTGGTTAAAACCCTCAATCTCGGTTAAAAACCCGGTTTCTTGGTGAGCGAGTGCATCAAAGCCTAAATGACAACTATCAACCATCAACTGTCAACTATCAACTGTCAACTGTCAACTATCAACTGACCAATGACAAAATCTGATCCAAATAAAGTATTGCGGCAATTACCCTTAGTTGCGGGAGGGTTAGCAGGTACGCTGCTGGTGGTCAACCGCTTACTGACAGAGCAAATTACAGACTCTCAAACTCGATCGGACGTTTTGGGAGTAATTATCAGCGCCCTGCTGATTTTAACAGGTTTGCTGTGGCAACAGGTGCAAGCGCGATCGCCCGATTCGGTACAGCTTACCGGCTCTGAAGGCTTCGAGCTGGCGCCGGATTTGCCCGATGCCGTCAAGCTAGAATTAGCCTGGGCGTCGCGTTTGCTGTTGACAAATACGGCCACAAGGGCGATCGTCATTGTATATCAAGGAAAAGTCTTATTGAGGCGCGGCATCTTAGGCATCAATCCCGAAGTCAAGCCAGGGCCAATATTGCAGCGAGTGCTCGACAAAAACAAACCAGTTTATTTAGTAAAGCTCGATATTTATCCCGGCAAAATCGAATTCGACTATTTGCCAGAAAATACCCAAGGAGTGATCTGTCAGCCGATCGGCACTCAAGGCGTATTAATATTAGGTGCTAACGCGCCGCGCAGCTATACCAAGCAAGATGAAAATTGGGTTGAAGGCATTGCCGAAAAACTAGAAAATACCCTCAACCAATTTTAGATTTTAGATTTTAGATTTTAGTTGGTAGGGTTTTGGTGTCCGCAGCTTCGGCTAGAGACAGTCGTAGGGTGCGTCAGAATACGTTATTGTCTCAATCATGGAAAAGCTATTTTCTGACGCACATTCTATCACGAGATGGCGATGGGTGGAGTTGCAGGGGTAGGTCAAATTCAGTTGTTGCAACCATTTTTGACGCTGCTGGCTTCGGCTATTTTGCTTGGTGAGACTCTGGAGCAGATCGCCCTAATCACCGCTTGTTTAGTCGTAGCGAGCGTAGCTGTGGGTAAAAAAACAGCAATTAAGTAATGAGAATTAAATAACTTACAATTTAATGATTCTTGTGGGATGGGCAGGAGAACCCGTACAGAAAGGACGGGTTCTTCTGGCCTATCCCACTTTCAAGAGTGTAAATTATTTAATTTGCGTTCCTAAGCGGGCAGAAGATTTGTGAGGATCTCGACTATATCTAATGACAGATGTAAACCGTGGACTATTTCTATTGAATACTACTAATTAACTAAAACTTTAGGAAAATAGTAATGTTAGATATTGATGAAATGAGTTCAAAAGAAATACACGAACTCCTACACACAGTAGGATACGGTCATCTGGGCTGCATCCACGAAGGCAAGCCCTACGTGATACCCATGAATTATTATCTCGAAGCAGATGACATTTACCTGTTTACCACGATCGGCATGAAGACTCACGATCTTGATGCGAATCCCGAAATTTGTTTGCAGGTTGAAGAAATACGCGAGCCTCTTCATTGGCGCAGTGTTATTGTCAATGGTCGAGCTTTGCGCGTGACTGAGCAAGCAGATCTCGATCGAGTAATGCACCTCGTCAAAGAGCGCAATCCCATGCTATCACCTGCGATCAATCGCACTTGGATTGATAGTCAGGGACGTTCCGAGGCGATCGCAATTTACCGCGTCCACGAAACTGAAATCAGCGGGCGCACCACTGATGGAGTCAGCAGTAAGAAGCCATAGGAGCACTCTTGTCAACCGTGCAGCAAACTTATGAGGCAACTTGTTGACTTTTTATGGCATCTCATTCGCCTATTTGGACACTATCAACTCAGCAAGTCTACGAAACTCTTTCAACTTCCCAAAAGGGACTTTCAGAAGCAGAAACAGCAATCAGAATTAAGCATTACGGGTTTAATGAACTGCCCGAACCAGCGAAGCGATCGCTATTACTCCGCTTCACCGATCAGTTGACTCATTTCATGGCACTCTTGCTCTGGGTTGCAGGTGGACTGGCTTTTGTCTCGGGTACACCAGAACTCGGCTGGGCAGTCTGGGCTGTGATCTGGATTAATGCCGGTTTCAGTTTTTGGCAAGAATTCCAGGCAGAACAAGCGTTAACAGCACTCAATAAAATGTTGCCCGCGCGAGCCAAAGTCTATCGAGATGGGACGCTAGGTGAGATTCCCGTCAGGGAGATGGTTCCGGGAGATGTCTTGCAATTGGAAGAGGGCGATCGCATCTCTGCTGATGCCAGACTGGTTTCGGCTCAGTCTTGTTATGTCGATGTCTCGGTGCTGACTGGAGAATCGCTGCCGGTTGCCCGATCGGCGGAACCTGTAGCCACTGAAAAGATGCGTGCCTCCGAATCAAGCAATCTGGTTTTTGCGGGTTCTACCGTTGCGGCAGGGCGTGGATTAGCGGTCGTGTACGCTACAGGAACTCAGACCGAGTTTGGTCAGGTTGCCCATCTCACTACAACGGTGAAACGAGAACCCAGCACCCTGGAAGTTCAAATCAACAGCGTGGTGCACGTCATCACGGCGATCGCCCTGGGCATGGGTGTTTTGGTGTTTCTGCTGACTAACCTGTTGGTGGGTATGGAACTCAAGGAAAGCTTCATTTTTGCGATCGGGATTATTGTGGCATTTATAAAAAAACATTCGGCAAGCGGAAAACTCAGAGGCTTCAGCCCGCTCGATGTAAGCGGCACGGGTGGTTTCAACCGCCGTGAATTTTTCTTAATTCTTAACACTTGAAAGCAGAGAAAGACGTTAAAATACAAACTAAGGAGGTGAACCAGATTGCTAACAAACTATGTTTATAAGTTGCGACCCAATCAAACACAATCATCAAAAATGTCGGATTGGATAGATATGCTGCGAAGCCAGTATAATTGGTGCTTGAATGACAGAATCTGTCAGTACAATCAGCAGTTTATCCAGGGTAACTACTGTGACATCAGAACAAAAAGCGAAGCTTCACCATTGACCTGCTTCGTAAGTAAAAGTGGCGCAACCGGAAATCCTTGGAAAGATTCTAAGTTTGACTTTGAAGGTAAGCGTCGAAATCCTCGTCGAAGTGCTGGTGACATTCAGATTACAGCATTACCTGAGTTAAAAATGGCTAGACCTTGGTATAGTAGAATAGACTCAACAGTTTTACAACAGAATGTTAAACGCTTAGACATTGCCTACAAAAACTTCTTTGAAGGTAGGGGTTTTCCTAAATTCAAGAACCGCAGTAATTTTACATCTTTTACTTATGCGATGGGGTGAAAATTAAGGGCAATAAAATCTACTTACCTAAACTGGGATGGATGCGGTTTCACAACTCTCGCTCAATCCCAAGTGGTTTTACCATCAAGGCTTGCACAGTTAGGAAACGACAGAATGATTGGTATGTTTCCGTGAGAATAGAAGATAAGTCTGTACCTGAATACAGCCCCAAAGCTCTCGGTAACAATCCCAAAGTAATCGGTTGCGACTTAGGACTCACTAAACTGGTTCATCTTTCTGATGGCTACCAAATTGAGAACCCTAGATTTTCAACCAACAAAAAAGCTAAACGTACTCTGAAAATTAGACAGAGACGGGTTAGCCGCAAAACAAAAGGCAGTAAAAACCGCAAAAAAGCAGCTATCAAAGTTAGCAGATTTCATCAAAAAATTGGTGATAAACGCCAAGCGTATCAATGGAAAACTGCGAATAAGATTGTATCTAGAAGCATTGATGCAATCGCCTTAGAAGATTTGAATATCTCTGGGATGATGCGCCGATGCAAGGTAAAAAGTGATGAGAAAACTGGGAGGTTTCTGAAGAATGGGCAATCCAGGAAAAAGGGATTGAATCGTGCTATCTCCGATGCAGGCTGGGGCGATTTAGGATTAAAGATTGAGTATCTGGCTGCAAAGCAAGGAAAAATCGTAATTAAAGTTAATCCTAAGCACTCTAGCCAAGAATGCAGAAATTGCGGTCATATCGACCAGGAAAATAGAGATGAAGAAAAGTTTATCTGTGTGGAATGTGGATATCACGAACACGCCGATATTGGTGCTGCAAAAACTATCAGAGATCGAGCTTTGAGAATGGTACGTGGGCCAGGACGCGAAACCTGGTGTTGAACACCTAAACGCCCAAAAGATATCAGCACCCTCTATGAGCAAACGTGCTGAGTTTGGGAACCTGAGCAATCAGGATATTAAGACCGCAATGTCTTAAGAATCTCAGTCGCTTCAGCGCTGAGAGTGTCAACATCAAGCCACAACTATGACGCTGGCGGCGATCGTAGCCTGCCAAATTGGAAACGTTTTCGCCTGCCGCAGTGAGCGCACTTCAATTTTTCGCTTGGGCTTCTTTAGCAACCCTTTAATCTGGTTAGGAATTGCGGTTGAGTGCGTACTGATTCTATCTATTATCTATTTCCCACCTTTACAAAAAGTCTTTGCGACTGCACCGCTATCGACCTGGCAATGGTCGCTGCTAATCGTCTGCCCACCATTAATACTAATCGCTGATGAAATACGAAAGAAAATTGTTTACAGTTCAGCTAAAAAGATTGAGGTTCTTGTGAAGAAGCCAGTTTGAACTCACATTTTGCACCATTCTCAATTACTTGTTTAGGAACAGGCAAGATGCCTGTTTCACTAAAGAGTGAATTTCTTGTGGAACAGGCATCTTGCCTGTTGCTGACAATTAGGAACAGGCAAGATGCCTGT
>NZ_JAEQCX010000174.1:0-18293 GCF_020738035.1 Microcoleus sp. PH2017_28_MFU_U_A | reverse complement strand
GTCGATTCCCAAAACCCCTGTTACTTCCAGACTACAACTAGCGGCTTGTTCAGTTAGACTTTCATAGACATACTCAAGCCAGACTTCGCCATTTCTAGGGATTAACCTGAGTTCTTTAATCTGGCAATCTTTCAGTCTTTCTGGTAAAGTCACCCAGAGCGCATCTTTCCCAAAGTGTTCTTTGCCTTTGGTTCCCAAAGGTAACCTTACCCGATTACCCACTATTTTTAAAGCTTGACCAGGATAGGAAACTTGGTACATCGCCCCTTTAGTTCTGTACTTGGGTAGCCTCGGTTTTTGATTGAGGTCTCCTTTCTTCGCTAACTTTTGTAGGGTTCGGAAAGAGCTAAAGGATTCAGCGACCGATTTTAAAGATTGTTGCGCGACTTGCGAGTAGAGTAAGCCGTAATTCTCGTTGCCTTTGGCAATTTTGTACAAATCTGGGTATTTAATTGCACCTTTATCCTTAAAGTACCGTTGCCGACTTTCGTAAGTCCCGACATTAAACAGATTGTTTGACCACCTCAACAGTTGCTCGACAATGGTTTTGTCGAGTCCTGTTAAATGCCACAGGTCTCTTTGTACTGCGTACATCTTTTTTTACCCTCCTTGATTTATTTTACTAGAATTGGTAAATATTTAACTGGCAGGATAAATCCTGCAATGCCCTTTCATCCCTGGACTTTTGTCGCAGGGTTTTCAGGGTATTTCTTATAATCTCGCTCATTTATAGCATACTAAATCAAAATTGCAAGGCCTATAGATATTTTTAAACTCTGGTATCTTTCGAGCTAAAAATATTAATGATTGCACGTTTTGATGCCTGTTTTGGGTACACTTTTATCTCGCCCAATTTCGATCGCATCTAGAAGTCACACTGCGAGTCAAGCCGGAGTATCTATCCAAAGAGAGAAAAAATGAAAATCTTTGATTCATAATTTTCTTTCCTGCCTGTTGCCCAATGTCTTAAACTGACTGTTCACAAGAAACAGAGCTGTTAATTAGAGGCAGAAGCGGCCCGGTTTGCTCTTGGCCGTTGACGGCTAGTTCGCTGTGGCAAAGGTAAAGCACGGAACAACGACTTAACAAATCTACCAGAATTCGCCGCAGTCGCTGTTGGTCGGCGGCCGTTTCGTCTTCGGTTCCCCAGGGACGCCCCAATTGCGATCGCACAAATAAGGGTGCACCAAACAAAGTCGCCGCACCGCCGCTCAGCCATAGGGGCGAACCGGCATCCAGCCAAAAGTGCCATTTGTGGGCGCGGCGGCTGCTGCGGTACTGGAAGATGTTGGCGAGGGTGACGGCTTGGGCTTCTGGGCCTTGGGAACGGACTGGAAACGGGTTGGCGGTGACGGTTCCTTGGCGCAACAACTGGATGAACCTGGCGATCGTTTCTGAGTCGCCCCCGTTTGTGGGTTCTACACGCTGCATTCGCGCGTGTATTTCCCAGTAGTGGGCGGCGGTTTCCATTAACTCTCGCAGGGCTGCTAGCCGATCGAACGGCAGATATCTGTCGTTGATGAGAAATTTCTGGATCGCTCGATCGATCAGCGCAATGGGACTGGGTAACAGCCGCTCCTGTTGTTGCGATCGCTGTTGTTCGATCCACTCTACAATTTGCTCGTAGGCCAAAGCTGCTCGGTGTCCCACTCTGTCCCACCGGGGAAAGGCTGTAATTTCCAGCAGTTGAGGTCGATCGAGATCGGGACAAAAACAGTGATCGGCAATTAAACCTGCTCTCACTTGGTCGATCGATTTTAGATTTTGGATTTTAGATTTTAGATTGAAAGTGGGGTTATCTTCTGCTGTTTCCGGCAATTCCCGGTGTTTCTGGCTGCCTAAAATTACTAGCATTTCGGCTACGGCGTCTCGATCGACTAAACGGCCTAGTCCAGGATAAACCAACGCTAGCAAAGTCAGCAAAGCTCGAATCTCTGGCGTAGTCGATAGGGGACGCTGATCGTTGAGGGATTCGGCCGCGATACCATCTCGGGCGAGAATTTCCGTTAAGCTGTAACGGGCGATCGCATCCATCCCAGGAGCAACTACGGCGATTTCCTGCGCTTCCACGGCTTTTGACTTCACCGCATCCACGATAATTTCGGCGGTTTCTCGCAGCAGTTGCGCCCGAGAAGTGGTTTCGAGCGATCGAACCGAGCCTGGTAAACTCAAGCCTAAAGGATAAAAACCCTCAGAATTCACTGCCAAACTTACGGCTAAATCCCCAATCTCTGAGGATAAACCGGCTTTTGCGTCCAAATTTTCCACGCTTCCGCAGCGGCTTTCGAGTCGGGCGAGGTATTCCGTGTCAGCCCCCAAACCCAAACGCACTCCTCCATCCCGATTGTAGGAAAAGGCCCCCGCTGCGCCTGTGTCGAGCATTCGATCGAACAAATGACCGCTGATGGCCGGATAATCGTCAACATCATCGGCGATGACAGCTTGATATCTAGAAGCCAACTGCTGCTGGTAAGTGACATTTGGCAACAAATAGCGCCAGTAGAGTTCGCAGACAATCCCGTAAGTCAGCAGCCCCCGCGTCAAGCACCATTCCCGCCACCTTTCGAGCAACTCTCCCATGCTAGTCCACAGGCTATTCGAGCCGTCACCAGCGGCAAATCCCTGTTGGAGAATGTGGGGAATTTCTTCTCTGGGCGTACCGCTGACAGCAGCAAGTTGTAATAAGTCTAGAGTTCGACGCACCATGCGATTTGGACTTACCCCTGTTTGTTGCAAAATCCCTTCGTCTAACTCGCGACGCCAGAGTCTGGCTGCAAGTTCCAATTCTGTTTCAGGTTGCAGCCGCAGGGGAAATTGAGCCTTCAAATCTAGCGACTGCAACAGCAGCGGCCAAAATAGCAATACTTCCTGCTCAAAAAAACCGAACGGTGTTGTGGAGTGAAAGGCATATTTTCCTTGGGTAGCTATGGCGATGCGATCGGCCAATTCCAACCGGTTGTCCCCATTAGCTGCTAAGACTAAGATTGCTGGGGCTGTTTGTCCCGCCCGCCAGCGCCCGGAACGCCCGCGGCTTGAAACGTTTGCGGGCAAAGGCTTGACTGTTTTGCTCCACAGGCAGAACTGCTCGACTAAGCGAGCGGTTTTGCCACTGCGGGCGCCTCCTACAATCCAAATAGAATCTGTGGCAGCGGTTTTTAGTTTATTTAAATTTGTTACCATACCATCAATACTTTAATGACTAATGTCTGCTACTAACTAATCGGCTCCAGCTATGAATACTTCTTTGTGGAACAGGTTTGTAAAATATCTCTACAGCGCTCACCAGTGGTATAGAGAAACGCCTGAAAGGGCACTAGAACAGGCTTACGATGCTGCGCTAGCAATTAAGGCGATCGAAGATGAGCATTTTGGCGGCCAAGGCATCTCCGAGCGATCGTCCGATTACGGACACAGCACCCTGTCTTACTTTAAATCCGAACTGCAAAAATACCTCAAGGTCATCCAAACCAGAATGGTTGAGTTTAATGCTAGCCGTTCTTTTTTGGAATTGCCCGATCGCGTGGGCGCAAAACCGCAGGCGGGACACAGCCCGGATCGCCACCCACGATTGGGTTTAGACGCTAAAGATCGATCGTCCCTGGTATTCGAGAAGCTAGAGTTTATTGATGGAGTCATGGACAAGTATATTAATAATAGTAAATCAACAGCGATCGTCCCACTTGTCAGTTCGGTAAACGTGCAGGCGAAATCTACAAGCAGTTCTCAACTTCACCCAAATAAAGGATTAGTTAATTTCAATCAAACTAATGGTGAAGTTGACACGAGTTCTGAAGAGGTAAATTTATTACCCCGATCGCTTTTAGGAACCTTGAATCGAATTACTAAAGAATTAGACCCGCAAGCAGAAAAAGACGTAGTTAGAAATTTCCGAAATTCTAAAATAAAAACTGTTATTTCTCTAAGATTTATTTTAATTTTAATTTTAGTTCCCCTGTTAACAAATCAAATTTCCAAAAACTTTGTAGTCGGGCCAGTAGTTGACCACTTTCGAGTCAAGCAAAATGCTCCTTTATTCATCAATGTTGACCTGGAAGAAGAAGCTTTAAAAGAACTGGAGATATTTGAGCATCATCTCAAATTTGACATTTTAATTGGCATAGCGCCGCCACTTTCTCCAGAGGAAAAGGAAAAAAAGATTGCCGAAAAAGCACTTGAGCTAGCGGAGGAATACCGCAAAGAAAGCGGTGGAGCAATTAAAAATATTTTTGCCGATTTAATTTCCGTGATTGCCTTTGCCGTGATTCTCATCACTAACAAGAGAGAGATTGAGGTTTTAAAATCTTTCATGGATGATGTGGTTTACGGACTTAGCGACAGTGCAAAGGCTTTCGTAATTATTTTGTTTACGGATGTGTTTGTCGGATTCCACTCGCCACACGGTTGGGAAATAATTCTCGAAGGTTTGTCGAGGCATTTGGGACTACCAGAAAATAGGCAGTTTATCTTTCTGTTTATTGCGACGTTTCCAGTTATCTTGGATACGGTATTTAAGTATTGGATATTCCGTTATTTAAACCGGAGTTCACCTTCGGCGGTTGCTACTTACAAGAATATGAACGAGTAATCGACTGCTACAGTTATCCTAGGGTGCATCAGTCGATTTAAGATTTAATATTTGAGTAATTACAGGGTTGGTCGCCATCAACAATCCTTAAAAAAAAATCGACAATTTAACAGATACGCACCTGTCTTTACAGGATCATTGTAAACAAACAAAACATTTATTGTGTAGCAATCTTTTGTCAAAATGGTATTACGCAGAGTATGAACCAATACGGTTTAGGTTTAGTTAACAAATCTTGTCATTGCCAGCTCACGAGCGTTGCAATCGCAGAGACTATGGCAGTTCTCAATTAACTGACGTGTACGCGGAGCAATTAGCTTCTTAACCCAAGCGTATTCGGGTATAGGCGACTCATATTGATCGAACCAGACACCGAGAAAGATTTCTGCGCCTGAAAACGCTGCGCGTGCAGAGGATCGCAGAGTTTTTGCGTAATTTCAACCCAATAGATTTGACGAAGCTTAAAATACGACTCTACAACAATCTCAGTATTTTTGCTGAGTCAAGCACATTATTTTCATAAAAACCCGTAAAACTTCAACAAGTTAAGCACAATTTACCAGTAAAACTAACTAACAAGAGCAGCAACCTTCACATATTTGCTGCCATGAACTTGCTACGAACACTGTCAGTCCCCCAGTGCCAGATAGAACAAAAAAATCAGTAATTTCCCTGATTGACCTGCTGCCGAAAAGAACGGAAGATTGTCATTAATAAAAGTTTCTCAACTAAAAAAAACCAAGCACCTCACAATTAATTCAAACCCGAATTCACGCATTCATCTTGAACGAAATATGAGGGCGATCAATTAATTAGTCTAAAACCACCGCTGCGCTGATTCAGATGCCCACAAACACAGTCGGTTTCACCAAATTTGCAGTTTCCGTAAAACAGGCATTTTTTAACTAATAAAGTATCCGAATACCCAAGCAGAACAGCCAACAATAATACCAGCAAACTTGTAATATTTAAAACAGGAGTGAAGTCATGTCAGGCATCAACCCAATCGAATCTTTAATAGAAGAATCGCCCCTAGTCAATCCCGGACTTACTCCTGCTGCACCCTCGCGTCTTCCGGGAATTGCAACTCCAAAACCTTTACCATACCAAGCAACAGACGACGAAGTAGAAAACCTTATACAACAAGAAACGAGCGAACCTGCAAACGAACTTCCCAAGAAAATAAGCTCAGCCGATGCCGATTCTTTAATTGCCAACAAACCATCCTCACTCCATAACGATAGTTCCCTACTAACTAGCACTCCTAAAAAAGACTCAAGCTCAAACACAGATAAAAAAGTAGACCCGCTCACCGGCGACACCGCAACTGCTAAATCTCAAGAGTTATTACCATCAAAAACCGTACCAGCCGACACATCACCCGCAGATAGCCTCACAAATCCCGGTTCTTCAAACAGCAGCTCAGCAAATCCAACCCCACCAGTTACCGTACCATCCAACAAAAATGAAGAACTAACCAAACCAATACCGAACAATATTACCGACCAAAATGCCAACTTCGACTTAAACGCCTTCAAAGTAGAGCAAACAGGTAAAGTCAGCATAGAATACAAATACGACGGAGGCTGGTATCAAGGACAGCTAGCCATCGTCAGCCTACGAGGAATGGACAAATTTGTTCCAGGTTCCGAAGCATTTATCAAAGAAGCAGCCCGACGCGCCTTAAGCAACTCCCCATCCGGTTACATCGCAATTTCTGACAATTCAGAAGGAGCGTATTACTCCAATCCCACAGGTGAAAACTTCAACTCAGGAGCCTACCTCGGCACAAAAACATTTGCCATGACACCAGGAGACGATTTTTGTTTCCTCCTAGTACCCAACGGCACAGTACAGCAAGTATACGACAATCCCACAATTGCCGGCGACAAACGACCCCTATTTTCAATCTTTACAACCAACCCCAACGACGGCTTTAATATCGGTCAAATTGCTGACATTACAGGAGAAGGAAAACTCTTTGTCATGGAAGACATGGGGGTAAGTCAAGGCAGCGACCGCGATTACAACGATATCATATTTAAAATAACAGGCGCTACATCCAAAATCGCACCCCTGAGTCGATTCATTAATTCTGAACAGCAAAGCAGCCACTCGGAGCTAGCTAAAAAATTGATGGGTTCTGCTTCCACAGCAGAGACTAAAACCGACTCGGTAATTGATACGAAGCCCAAAGACACCTCGAAAACTGATTCAGTAATTGATACAAAGCCCAAAGACACCTCGAAAACCGATCCAGTAATTGATACAACGTCTGAAGACACCTCGAAAACCGACTCACTAATTGAGACGGCACCCAAAGACACCTCAAAAACCGACTCGGTAATTGCTAATCCGCCTAAAGACTTGCCAAAAACCGACTCAGTAATTGCCACAACGTCTGAAGAATCGCCGAAAACTGACTCACTAATTACTGAATCAAACAAGGAATCATCTCCAAAAACAGAACCAATAGGTGCTGATGCAGGCAAACCGAAGACAGAATCAATAATCAGCTCTGACACTTCCAAATTGCATAAAACAGAATTAACACCTGATGTTGATGCCCAAAAACCTCAGACAGCATCAATAGTAGACAATTCAGGCAGCAAAGAACCGTCAAAAGCAGAATCATTACCATCAAGTATTGGTATATCTGACAGCAGCCCAACGCAAATAAAAGAACCTACGGCTGTTTCAGGTTTAGAAGAAAAACCGCAAGAAAAAACAGAACTAGCACCTTCTAGCCCAACCGTTATTAGTGTTGGCACTGCCGAGACAACTAAGCCCTCTCAAGAGAAGATTGAGCAGACTTTTGCCGAGCCAACAATACCAAATAAAAGTGCAAATTCATCAGAAATATCTGAGTCAGTTCCAACAACAGATTCAGCAAAAACGATTATTGCTAGTCCCAATTTTCCCTCAATCGGCAGCACTCCTTATGAACAACAATCATCAAATGTTGCAGTTGTCAATCAAACCAAGTCAGACAAAGAATCTCAAACTGCTGTTCCTTCAGATAAGCTAGGCTCAGACAAACAACCCCCAAATGTTGCAGTTAAGGGTGCAACTAACTCAAACGATAAATCTCAAACTACCGTTAGTTCAGACAAATTAGCTGCGGAAAAACCATCGGCAAATCTCGCGATTGTCCCAACAAACAACTCCGATAAACAACCCTCATTTTCCCCTGCTCAGCCTTTAACTCTTCCAACGAACGCTAACACAAAAATTGGTGCATCTGAAATCACACCTGTCGCAATACCAACAAATACAACATCAAGGGAAACTACTGAGGTTCCGACAACCACAATAGCAGAAATCACTGAGGTTCCGACAACCACAATAGCATTAGAAAACGGAGATACTTCTACAATCAATGTTGATGTTAATCCAATTATAAAACAGCCAGTTGGTACCGACTTGAATGTTACCAAACCAGCAACTGGTGAAGGGAGCCAAACCAATGCAGTTGGAACTTTAAGGATCGAACAATCTACAGCAGAAGCTGACTCAATTGTAATTGATACCGCTTCCCAACAAATCGAACAATCTCTGCTGCAAACAGACTCGCCCATTCCCAGAATTCTCGAACAACAGCCACAACAAACAGACTCCATAACTGGCGATGTTGGCGGGCAATTGCTAAGCAGCAATACAGAATTTCTCGCTTCAAGCGTTGCCAAACAATTGTCTCCAGAAACAGACTTCTTAGCTGGCGTCTCTGCTGTCGATACACTTAAAGACATCGCTGTCACCTTCACACCAGAAGCAGTTGAAACTCCAAGCGATGAATTGCTGCCTTCAAAATCCGCTGCAACTCCAAGCGATGAATTGCTGTTAGTAGAAAAACCCACTCAATTTGCCGACAGCATAAGTGAAAGTCAACCTGCTGCGATACAGCGTACCAGCAACTCCGCAACTTTGCTCTCAATTGCAGTAACAGCTAATTCGCAAACACCAGGCACATTTATCGTAGGCGCAACAGGATTAGTCAAGTTTGACTATACATTTGACGGCGGTTACTATGAGGGAGAATTAGGCATTTTCAGCCTAACCGGCATGGAAGCATTCATCCCCGGTACTCCTGAATTCACTGCCGAAGCAGCCAGGAGAGTTCTAACCAATTCAACATTAGGACACGTTGTAATCCACGACTCTACAGAAGGGGCAAAATTCACCGGTGCGATGCCGTCCGAATCCGATTTCGGTGCGGGACAATATCAAGGCATCAAAACCTTCAACATGACACCGGGAGACAGCTTCGCGGTGATGCTCGTACCTAGCGGCGGCGTGCAGCTAGCCTACCAACACCCGTGGCTGGGAGACATATTCCCCGAACACCGTCCTTTACTCTCCATTGGATCTGCCAATCCCAACAATACATCTTACCTGCTCCCAATAGCCGACATTACAGGGAACGGCAACGCTTTTGCCCTCGAAGATATGTGGGCAGGTTCTGCCACAGACGGCGACTACAATGACGTAATCTTTAAAATCAGTGGCGCTACAGGCAGCGCGCCCAGTCTCGATACGCTTATCAACCCCAACAGGGAGTGGCGCAATACAACTTTGGGGCAGCAATTACTCGATGATTTCAATAACTCCAACTCAAACAACAATCCGCCCGTTGTTTCACCGACAAGCGCTCGGACTTATACAGAATTAGAGACAACTATTTCATTAGACAATCTTGCCACAGATGTAGAAGGCGACCCTCTGACAATTAGCGTCCTCAATCCAGTAAACGGCACAGTAATTTTCAATCCCTTAACTAACAAAGCATCGTTTAAACCAGCATCCGGTTTCTCCGGTATTGCCAGCTTTGATTTCCTTGCCAGCGACGCTTTTCGGAGTTCAACGCCCGCGCGGGTGACAGTCAACGTCAGCGATGTTCCTCTGCTAAATCTAGATTTTGTGAAGCGCAATCCCCGACTGGATGCAGGAGAAAATACGGAATTGATTGTGCTCGGAGATTTTGCCGACCAAAAAGGTGTAGTGCTGCCAGATTCTTATCTAACTTACACTTCATTCAATCCAGAAATAGCGCCAATTGATCCAACGGGGAAAGTGACAGGTTTGGTCAACGGTACTTCAGTTTTGAGTGCAAGTCGAAATAACTTGCAAGCAGTCACCCCAATCCGAATTGGGACGATGCCAGCACCGACAACAGACGCTCAACTGCATCAGATACTAGCCGAAATGTACGGACTAGACCCCTACCCAGATGCCGTTTCCCTGACACCCGGTGCAACGCGGAAACTGTCCCTCGGCTTAAACTCCAATTTCACCGAAGCCAACCTAACCGCAGCCAGCACAGGTACACGCTACTTTAGCAACAACAGCAACATCCTCAACGTCAGTCCCGACGGCACCATTACAGCAGTAGGCCTTGGCGATGCCACCGTCACAGCCATTCACGGCACCGCATCCGCCACCATTCCAGTTCGAGTCGAAGCACCGAAAATCGGCACAACCGCCTTGGGAACCGACGGTGGCATCATCAACTCAAGCGACGGAACCCTAGCAGTCATGATACCTCCGGGCGCTCTCAAACAGAATGCAACCGTCAGCATTGCCCCAGTCAACCAACAAAACTTGTCCCTACCGCTACCACCGGGATTTGAATTTGCAGCGCAACCGGCACTTGGAATCCGATTTGGCTGCAAGAAGAATCAGGCATAGTCGGAGATGACGGCAACATTCGCACCCAGTCTCCTCCCTATCCAGGTGTGGTCAGACCGGGCGAATACGCAGTAGTCTACTCCAGTCCGACAGGCAGCGCCACCCTAGTCAAAGGTCAGCTTACCCTCAACTACAACTTCCCCCTAGCATTTTTTGGCATCATTGACCCCCTGGGAAATATCGGTCAGTTAATCGACCCGGACAAATTCGTTACCACCCCAGCCTTTACCGTAACTCGCGACATATCTTCAGTACAGGTAGTAGCAATCCCCAAGGTGGGACTTCCCGTCATAACAGAGGTAGGCGTCCAGCGAAACGACGAGGGTACTGCCACATTTAAGGCAGCTTTGAATATGCCAGCCCCGACTTCTTCTGACCCCACAACACCTCCTGTCCTCCAAAAAGCTGAGCTGAAATTCAAGGATGAGAACAACCAGCAATTTGAGAACAATGAGCCCCTCTTATTTCTGACCGGGGGCAACATTTTAGTCAACAACGCCAGCGACTCCAAAGGCAGTAAGTTTGAAGATTTGACAGTTAAGTTCTCTTTTGGTAACTCTATGTATGAGGGGACTGTAGTACCGACACGCAGCCGCTCTCTTGGAGGCAATCAGTATGAAGTAGCAGTTAAAGTGCCTGATACAGTAGTGCTAGGCGCTTCAAACGTAGTGCTGGAGAGGAAGCAGAACCAGATCGTCGAGCAAAAAGGCGTTACACCAGTATACAAAGAAATCCAGTACAACAGCAATCCAATTCGCCTGCCAGAGGGGGCAGAGTACGTCTTTGCAGCCTTGGGCGGTTCTGACCGAGTAGCGGTTCTCAACGGTAAAAACCCCGAATCAGTAGTTGATACTACAAACAGCAAGGACTTGCTGTTGGCTCAAATTCCTGTGGGGACTAGCGGTGTCACAGATTGGGCAGAATCAACAGCCGTGACTAGCGACGGAAATCGCGTTTACGCAACCTTGAGGAATTCAGGTCAAGTGGCATTGGTCGATCCAATGGTACTGCGACAGGTAGATACTGTGCCAAATACCCCAGGCGTCAATCCCATTATCCTGCCGGTCGGCGCTAGACCCAAGTCAATAGTCATCAGTCCTAGAGACGATTATGCTTACATTGGCGACTTGAATCAAGCGAAAATTTACGTCCTTGACATCAACCCTAACTCGGCAACTTATCACAAAGTAGTTGAGACTATTAACGTCACTTCACCATTAGGGTTGAGTCAGTTGGCAATTAGTAGTGACGGGCGGCGGCTGTTCGGCACGGGTTCTGATAATAATGAGCAAGTGCCTAATCGTCGGATTTATGCAATCAATATTGACTCGAAGGATCGACCGAAGGATGAGAATTCCAATCCTCGTAAGTGGCATCAACAAATCGGAGTTATTCCTACTATTTCGGAGACCGAGGGAATATCAGCTACGAATGAGCCGACGAAAATGGTGTTCACAAACGGATTGAATCGAAGTAATCCTGACCAGAATAATGACGGGCCTGGTTTTGGGGTGTTGGAAATTACTTCGGACGATCCTCTTAACTTTACTGCTTCTGTGAGTTATGCTCCTTTAAGTTTGGGTTTTCCTACTGATTATTTTGATGTGAATGAGGGGGTATCTGTCACTGTAACGCGGGATGGGCGGTATGGGTTTGTGGCTGGTCGCAATTCTGCAAGTATTAACCCTTCTGCAGATGTGCGTTCTGGGGGAAATATTGGGATTATTAAAGACCCCTTGGGGCCAAATCCTCAATTAATCGGTGCTACCAGACCTATTCCAGAGACTCTTACTAACGATTTGGTACTATCAAATGATAACAAATACCTTTATGGCTCTTATCCTTCTCTGAGTGGTAGCGGGAGCGTTTATGCTTTCGATGTTGAGGAAATGATTAAAACTCTGGACAATCCTGGTCAATTCAAAATTGATAGTCTTGACAGGGGTGTTAAGTCTCCTTTCTTCAATGCTACTACGGCGAGGTCTGTGACTGCGGCTGATTTCACAAGGGTTCCTATTGATGATATAAATCCGGCAATTAGTATTGCTGCTGACTATGGGATTCTTCAGGAGAACCGACCTGCTAATCAGTTTACTTATGGGGTGCCGTTGGGTACAAAACGCGCACCAGTCGGTACTGGAGGTAATTTACGGGATTTGAGTTCTGCACCGACTGACTGGCTGAATTTGAAGGGGCCTGGTGCAACTACAAGTGACCTGACTCCTACTTTTCAATGGCAGTTTGCTCCGGGTTGGGAGGATGTGAAAGAGGTTAATCTTTTTGTCAGTACCTTCGAGCAAGGGAAGGGCTTATTGCCTTGGGATAAGGTTGTCAATTTATCAGATTCGGCACTCCTTCCCGGATTCTCGGAAACACAAAAGCGTCAACTTCTTTCCAAGCCTTGGAACGGTTATGACGATTTCAATCCCAACCGAATTCTGACAGCGACTTGGAAGAAAGATACTGGTAAGTGGTACGGTCATGACGGGATTACGCCTCTTAACCAACCTTTAAATGACCCCGCAAATACTAGCACTAACTTCACGCTACCGAGGAGTCTTACTGCGGGGCAGAACTACAATTTTGCTGTTGAAGCTGTGAGTAATAGCGGCGCTGTGACCAAAGATTTGGGGCAGTTTAAAACCCTACCTCCTGATAGCAACAGTCCTTTCAGCAGCGTGAGCGTATTGACTCATGGTTTTACACTTTTGCCTAACCAATCTGGGATTCCTGATTCCTTTTTCCAAATGGCAAATAAAATTGCCACTGTTAGCGGCAATACACCGGAAAACAGCGGGTTAATTATGCGCTACGACAAGCCTACAGGTAACTGGATTCCTATAGATTTACAGGGACGGGAGATAACTAATTTGACGGGGGGGCTTAACACCAGCGAACCTAATTATCTCTCTACTTTGGTCAATAACTTAAAAAAAGGTGTAGTTATAGATGGAAAGGAGATTAAATACCTCAACAAGAACAAACCGTTAGTATTGCTGAATGAATGGTCGTTGGACAGAGAATCAGTTATTCCTGACGTTGGCTTTTCTGAGGGCGCGGCTGATGCTTTGTTTGCTTCTATGGTGCAATTGGATCTGGCGTTGGGGGGTGGCGTTGGAGAGTATGAAGGCAATCAATTAAAGCGGTTGTACGATAGCCAAGGGAAGCTGATTCGCCAGCAGGGAGATTTATTCAATTCGCCCATGCACTTCATGGGTTTTAGTCGCGGGACTGTGGTTAATAGCGAAATCCTACAGCGTTTAGGGACTTTCTTCCCCCAAGCTGGTGGAACATCTATGGCTAACCGAGACCTCCAAATGACAACAATCGACCCGCACGATTTCTACCAACCTAGTTTGAATTTACAATTACCGAACTTTATCAGCACAAATTTCAGCGATTTCTACGAACCAAAAGTTCAAGCTTGGAATAATGTTACGTTTGCTGATAATTATTATCAGACTGTGGCAGATCCCGCAGGTTTGACTGCTACTCCCAACGGTCGTGCTTTGGGTCAACTTCCACAAGAGGAATTGGATAAGAATCCTAAACCTGCGGGACTGAATTTTCCTAAAGCTAATGGTGTTACTTTAGGGAAGGCAGACCGAGAGATTTTACTCGGTACTCGTGAAGGGGAACCAAATCGGATAAATAGTCGAATTGGATTTACTAAGGATGATTTTGTAGGAGGGACGCACAAGCGAGCATTTGGATGGTATGCTGGGACGGTTGATTTAGACCTGGAGGAAGTTTTACTTCAGTATCCTCATGTGGAGGCTTCTGAGAAGCCTCAAGCAGTTAACGATATGTTGGGTAAAATGGGTTTACCCGAATTGTTCGATCCGAATTTCCCGGCAGCTAAACCTTGGTATGATAATGGCAATGGTGAAGGGGTTGGTGAGGGTTGGTTTTATTCTGTTTTGGGTGGAGGTAAAGACCAGCGGACGTTGAGTTCTACTGGGCGCGTTCCGGTGAGTTTTGATAATACTCTTTCTGCTGGTATGCGGGGGGATTATGCGGTTCCTACTCTGTTTAATGGCAATTTTGACCAGTTTATTCCTAATAAGAGTTCTGCTGAAAATTTCGGTCGGAATTTAATCTCTAAGGAAATTCCGGGGTGGTCTTTTCATAATGGTGCTAATTCTACTTTGGTGTCACCTATAAACAACCTTGTAGAGTGGAGTCAGATAGCTCAACAATCTCCCAATTTTTCCAATTACTTGAGCTTATTAGGTATTAACTCTCAAGCTCAAGATTATCAACCCAATTATGCTCTGAAGTTAAAAGGTGGTGAAAGCATCTCCCATAATCGCTTTATGCTAAATGATTGGGGAAATTTGCGGTTTGATATTCACGCTCCCAGCAGAAGTGGAATACTCAATGTAAAACTTGAAGTAGAAGGAGTAAACATACCAATAAAGAGAATAAATCTAGCTCAGGATTCCGTTAATGTAGCTGAGGCCAACAAAGAAGATGTCGATGAAATCAGAAAAATATATAGCCAGAATATCAATAGTATTGGATTTGGAAGAACAGGATTTGAAACTTTTCAGTTACCCTTGCAATTACTGGCTTACGAAGATTTCGCAAAATCTGTAGGAAAACCAGCTAAGCTGACGTTTAGCCTAGAAGGTTATGACAATGCAAATGTTATCATAGATAATGTATTTTTCAATAGTCCACACCTCAAGCTTGGCAACCCTACTAACGCTAGATGGGATTTAACTCAAGAACAACCAACAAATTTACTGATTGAAAAACCAGGATATGTAGTATCCTACAATACTCAAACAAAACTTTCTAACTGGGTGAGTTGGCAAGTTAATAAATCGTGGACTGTACCATCTAGTACAAGAACAGACATCCAGTTCATAGCAGATCCTTTTTTGTCGCCCACTTCAGCAAATTCTAACCTGCCTCAAATTGATGGTACTATATTTCGGCAGCCTTGGGTAGGAATGGATAAAGGTCATTTAATTCCTGATCGAGACAGAAACAGAAACTCTAAAGATGCCATAGAAACCTATATGGGGACTAATTTAATTGCACAATCTATGGACAATAATAGATTGTTTTCTACAAATCCATTGACTGCCTCTGCTTGGTTTAATATTGAACAAAAAGTACAGGATCGTGTTCAGCAAGGGCAAGAACTTTATATTATTGCCGGTGCTTTAGGAAATAATTGGACTACTCAGAAAAAAACTAATGTTCCAGCACTCTTAAATCAACTAACAAACAATGGTATTTTTATTAACAGAGGGAATACAAACCCCCAAAACTTTGAGAACAATATTCAGATTCCTGAATGGACCTGGAAAACAATTATGGCTTTGCCTAAACCAAATGCTGAAATTACCTCTGAAACACTTATGTTTACATTTATAACTCCTAACCGCTCAGAACCAGAATCTTGGCCTCAAGAACATCCTCTAAATCAACTCTTAGGGGGAAATCGTCAACCCATCGAAAGCCCTGAACAATGGAGAAACGTGGCAACTTGGCGAATTACCTTGCTACAACTTCAAACTCTTCTTAACAACAGGCCTATTCCCGGCTCGAATACACCTTTTGATTTTAGTTTTCTCTCAAATGTTACTGACAAAAGTGTACAAAAAAATCTTTTAGAAAAAGTCTAGATTTTCTGTTTTAGTTTTTGATTGAAGCAGTTTTACTGAGTTGGCTTTGGGTAAAAATAATGAGGATAAAATTTACGCAATTTATAACATTTTAAGATGTGGTAAGGGCGACAGGTCTTCACCCTTACTATATTTAGCGACCTTGCTTAAATCCCATCCTCATAACATTAAAACTCGCCATCTTTTTTGATATGAGTAGTTTTTTGATAGCAATCGCTACATCCAGCCATATATTCCCCATCTGGTAAAGTAACGTTATAGCAGAAAGGAGGTGACTGTCCATGATATAGGAATACACCGCCTTGGAAGCTAACTTCTATAAAACTGGTACAGGTTGCCTCGCCGAAAAGTTGCGCCTCTCTTAAATCAGAGTGAATAAACCTGGTATTAGTAAAATTGCCACCTTTTAAATTAGCACCTCTAAGGTCGCAATAAATAATTCGTGCCGAGTCCCAACTAAAAGGTTCCAGAATAGCATTACGCAAGTTAACTTGACTGAAATGAGCATAGGACAGATCCAGATTAGGTAGGTTAGCACCTTCTAAGTTAACTCGATATAAGACTATTCCAGCAAATTCTCTCTGTCCATCTGCATAGCGTCTTTTGAATTCTTCACCACTTAAGCCTCGCTCCGAATCCATTTTTCGACTTCCCGAAGGCATAATAGTATGATGAAAAATTGTCGATTTATTAGTTTCAATATTGTTTAACTTAGCATTAATTAAATTAGCACCAATCAATTGAGCTGTGGTTAAATCAGCGCCTGTTAAATCAGCGCCTGTTAAATCAGCACCTGTTAGATCAGCTTGATGGAGATTAGCATCACTGAGATTGGCATTACTTAAGTTAGCATTCATTAAATATGAATCTGAAAGATTAACTTTTTTCAGGTTAGCACCAGTTAAGTTGGCATTAATCAGAAAATTTCTCATTAATAAAGAATCTTCTAAATTGGCACTACGTAAGTTGATGTCCGTTAGAAAAGTATCCATCAGACAGATGTTCCTTAAGTTAGCGCCAATAAAGTCTCTCTCACCAGCAGCATATCGTCCGATTAATTCTTCCGCATTCATAACTTTTACCCTTAATTTGTAATCGTTTTATAGTAATGTTTTTCATTCATCGATCCGTACAATTATCATTTCGGATACTGCCATCAGGCATGATAGTCTTACATAAGATAGCTTCTTCAAACCCTTTTCCCATGAGCCTAACCTTCTTTGCCATCAAACTAGGTTCTGGCTGAACCCCCATCAGATTAGCGTGACTGAGATTTGAACCATCAAACGATGTTTCATCCATAATTGCACCGCTGAAATTGGCTCCAGTTAGGTCAGAATTCCAAAACCCAGTTTGATGCAACTTGGTATTACTTAGATTCGTGCCAATTAGAGTCGCTTTTTCAAAGTAGGCTTCAGTGATATCTGTATCGCTGAGGTCTGCTCCATTGAGGTTAGTGTTTTCACAGTGGATCCCACATAAACAACCATTTTTCAAATTAGCTCCACTGAGGTTGGCATCAGTTAAGTCAGCGGAGTCCAAATTTGCGTTTTCTAAGCAGGCACTACTTAGATTAGCTCCAGTCAAGTCAGCCCCTCGAAAGAAAGCTTCTCTCAAGTTTGCGCCACTGAAGTTAGCATTAATCAACTGAGCACCCTCCAAGTTAGCCTCGGTCAAGTTAGCATTGCTCAAGTTAGCGTCCCTCAAGTCAATACAATCCATGTTAGCATCGCTTAAGTTAGCACCACTCAAGTTAGCATTCATCAACTCAGCAGAAATCAAGTTAGCACCACTCAAGTTAGCATTCATCAACTCAGCACCACTCAAGTCAGCATCTGTTAAATTGGTCTTGGTGAGATTGATATCAATAAGCTTGCTTTTCTTCAAATTAGCATTGCTCAAGTCAACCCCAGCAAAGTCTCTCTCGCCATTGGCATATCTTCTAAGTAATTCTTCAGCATCCATAACTTTAACCCTTAATTTGTAATCGGTTGATAGTGTTAATAATACCGCTTTCCCAGTCAAGAATCTATTGGAAATACTTGGGATAGCCTTCCTTATTGAATGTCATCAGCTCAACAGACGGCACATCAACAGTAATGATAGCCCCCGGTGCCTTAAAGCAAGACACAGCAGTGAGCATTGCCCCAGTCAACCAACAAAACTTGTCCCTACCACTACCACCGGGATTTGAATTTGCAGGGGCCTTCAACTTAAACTTTAGCGATAACTCCCTGAATATACCCGCCCAGTTAGCAATACCAGCACCCGCCGGATTAGCACCTGGAACTGTGGCATACTTCCTGCGAAAAGGAGCAATTCCTGACGCAACCGGCACTTGGAATCCGATTTGGCTGCAAGAAGAATCAGGCATAGTCGGAGAT
>NZ_JAEQCX010000173.1:0-10495 GCF_020738035.1 Microcoleus sp. PH2017_28_MFU_U_A | reverse complement strand
CAGAATTCTGCTGTTACTGGATTTGACCGGAAACGATATTATCTCCTGTCGCGAGCGGGGACGCTCGCACTGGCAGAATTCTGCTGTTACTGGATTTGAGATGATACCGGAAACGATATTATCTCCTGTCGCGAGCGGGGACGCTCGCACTGGCAGAATTCTGCTGTCACCGGATTTGATATGATAGCGGAAAACTTATCCACTCAATCTTAATAACTAATTGCTCTTTCTAAAGCATCTTGTAACTGAAGTTCTAAAGGTCTATCCGAGCGAATTTCTAAACCAGGTAAATCATGTTTCACTAACAGTTTTTCGCCTGTTTCCGCAGTGGAACTCGGCCAGAGTACCCAACGACTACCTTGGGTAAGAGTGCTTAAACTTGCAGAGTTTTGAGTTAGCCAAATGATCGATAGTTGCGATCGACTATCGATCGCATCTTCGGCAGCATTAACCGCCGCCAAGGTTTCCAAAACTACCCGGTTCCCCGAGACAAGTCCGGTTCCGGCCGTCCAAAGTTTGACGTTTAACAGGCGCTTGCTAGCATAGAAGTAAAGAGACGCTGCTACTGTCACCGCTCGTTCAAATTCCTCTGGTTGCCACAATGCAGCGCTGTCGAGAGCAATAATAATTTCTTGGCCGCCTGCTGCAACTTCTAACTCTCTCACCCTCAGTTCTCCGTAGCGGGCGCTGGTGCGCCAGTGAATCAGGCGGGTGGGGTCTCCGTGACGGTAAGGTCTCAGGTTGCGGGTGAGGCCTTCGGTAGCGGTTTGCGATCGCAGGCGATCGTACAATTGCGGACTGTCTTCCTGACCGATGCGATCGATCAAAGGGCAAGTGCTCAACGGCAAAACCTGCGGGTAAACCACCGCCACCGCTTTTACCGGGCGGCTGCGACGGCACCAAAACAACCCTAAAGGCGCCGCCGTCCTCAAGTGCACCTCTTGCCAGCGATAGACGCCCCGCTGCCGGACTTCCACGTAGTATGTATCCCTGTATATACTTTTAGGCTCTACGATCTCGATCGGGCGGACAAGCTCTTTTCCCAATACAAACGGTAAGATGTCTACCACTTGCAACAAGGTTTTAGGTTGGCGGGCGCTATTTTCGATTTCTAGTTCCACAGTGATTTTATCGCCCGCACTCACAGGTTCGATCGGGTGGCGGCGGACTTCCAAGGAACGCAGCGATTTTGCAGGCAAAACCGCAGCTACTACCAGCAGCGCCAAACTGCCACCGCTGAGCGCGTACAGCCACCCAGACATTGTATTAGTAGCAGACCCAAAAAAGAACACCGTCATCCCCGAGAGCAGCCAACCCGCGTAGGCAGGAGTAACAGCGCGATTTTCGAGCCAGTCGGCAATTTTGTGACGGATGTTCATAGGAGTTAAAACTGTTAATTGCTCGATCGCCCATCAAGCCTAATTGTAAAATATTCTCAGCATTTGGCACCGAATTAGCAAGCGAGCGATTAGATTAGAAATCGGGAATTTTTTCAATGATACTTTGACCCCGCCCAATAACGGATACAAGATCCCGACACTCGATCGCGCACGGTCAATCCCCAAATTTTAGACCATAGTTGAAACTCCCAGATTCACGGCGCTGCGAGTCAATCTAAAATCTAAAATCTAAAATCTAAAATCGACTGACTGGAGACTAAAAAATGAACCCATTAAACAATCCTACACCCGTTAAACCCGACCCTCAAGCCCGCCGCACACCCCCGCCACCGCCGCCCTTGGCTGCAACTCCCGCGCCACCACCACCACCGGCGCCTGCTGCACACCCCCCGGCGCAACAGCAGCAGCATCAGCAGCAACAGCAGCGGGCTGTTGAGACTCCCGTAAGTACGATCGAACAAATGGTCAGAGATGCCCATACCGCCTCGGCTTCCGACATTCACATTCGAGTCGGTCAAGTACCTCGATTTCGGATTCGGGGCGTCATGCAAGTAGCAACCAGCCACCCCAAAGTCACGCCAGAAATTTTTGAACATTACTTAGCCGAAATTCTCACCCCCGAACAGCGAAAACAGTTTGCAGCTACCAAGGAATTAGATGCAGCAATTTTTTACCCGGGCTTCGTGCGGTGTCGGCTAAACTGTTTTGATTCCCTCAGTGGTGGCGCCCTAGTATTGCGGTTGATCAGTTTAGAAATACCCACTATCGACTCCTTGAGGTTGCCAGAAGTTCTCAAAAAGGTCATTTTGCGATCGCAAGGATTAATTTTGATTACCGGGCCTACCGGTTCCGGGAAATCGACAACAGTCGCTGCGATGATCGACCACCTCAATCAGACGGAACAGAAGCACGTAGTTACAATTGAAGACCCGATCGAATTCATTCACCCTTCTAAAAAATGCTTGGTCAGCCAGCGGGAAGTCGGCTTGCACACCCACGAGTTCCAGCAGGCTTTGCGGGCAGTTTTGCGGGAAGACCCCGATGTCATCCTGATCGGGGAAATGCGCGATCGCGTTACCATCAATACAGCCTTGCAAGCAGCTCAAACTGGTCACTTAGTATTGGGAACCCTCCACACTCGCAGCGCCATCAACGCTCTTAACCGCTTGTTAAACCTCTACCCACCTGAGGAACAGCAGGCGATGCGGATTCAAATTTGCGATTCTTTAGTAGCAGTAATTGCCCAACTTTTGCTGCCAACAGTTGACAACCGCCGCGTCGCAGTTCACGATATTTTGGTGAACACGCCAGCCATGCACGATTACTTGATGAAAGGTGATGATGATGAAGCTTTCCGGTTGATGCAAAATGACACCTACGAAGGCATGAAGATTATCAACCAGGATCTTTACAAACTCGTACTTGAAGGTAGAGTGACAATCGAAGAAGCCACAAAAACTTCTCCCGAAGCCAGCGATTTAGACCGCCGCTTGCGGACAGGAGGCTACGAAGTCGGCTCGGCTCGCGACTTTGAAGGTAGCAAAAAAGAAAGGAGCGTTCGCGCCTAGCCTAATAGCAACATACATACAGGGGTAGGCACAGCAAGCCTACCCCACAAATTAATACCATTTAACGCACTTGCCATCTAGGTTGTAGGACTGCTACTTTGAGAGAGTTCAGGGAGCGCTGCGACTAATACCTTCACCATATAGTCATCGCTCATAAAAATCAATACCGGATGCGGGAAACAAGCGTGACTTTAGTCCTTCCTAGGGAAGCGGCTCGGGGGACTTCAGTCAAGAGTGTTCTTTCTTTGCTATTTCTATTAAAATATTGGGCGTTGCTTAATCATGGTATGAAAAAAATAAGTTTAAAATCCAAAACCTTTGTGGATACTGGTTTCTATGACAGACCTATTTAGCCTTTCATACCGTAAATCAGCAACGCCCCCAGTTATCGAAGGCGGCTTCCATCTGTTTGGGGTGGAGACGTTCAATCACCCGCCGAAAGCTATCTGGGCTGGGGATGCCATTGGGGAGTGCTAAGAAGGTGGAGAGCCAAGCTTGTTTGCTACTGCCATAGAGTTCCACCATGGCTTAAGAGCTTTGTCCGCCTGCAATGGTGGAGAGAATCGCAACGATCAGAATATCGGATAAAGGATGCCATTGTCCCCGTTCGACTCGCTCGATCTTCGACGGATTTAAAACAGTCTACTAATCCTTGGCTTAAGGCTGATATTTCTAAGGGAACCGCACTCCTGTGTGGGCAGCTCAACAGCGGGCAGCGGGCGCAAATCCTTGAGACATAACGGGAACCAAGAGGTGGGAATACCCAGAGAGTGTCACCTTGTGTCAGCCTCGAAGCGAGGAAATCTAACAAACCTTTAGCATTGCACCTTTAACCTCAGTATCTGGCTTATTAATCTGTATCCTGAGCTACTATTTAACGTGCGCTTACCCTGCCTACAGTTAGCTACTATTTCGCTGATTTCTGTGCCTTTTTTTCCGATTCTACAGATTGCAAAGCTTCGTCCAGAATTGCCCGAGCTTCCTCAGCTTTGCCCCTAGCTTCTCGATAGCGGACATTAGCTTGAGCGAAGTTTTTGAGAACCTTAAAACCGTCTTTCAGACGACCAATTTCCTCCGCACTCACAGGCTCATCTGTAAACAAAATATCGATCGCCTCCCGGATTTTTAGGGCTTCTTCCCGGGATTCCATCACCTTCAATTTGAGACTTGCCAAATTGCTCAAAATCTGCACTGCTTCAGTAATTGCGTCCTCGCCGTCAGACACAGCAGCATCTTCGATAACTTCAACAAACTGCTTGGGCCCAAATCCTTCTGCGAGCTCTGTAGGTAGCTTCCCTTCATCCATCAGCAGCATCAGCTTATCCATCGCTTCTTCGCGGGCTTTCGCTGAATCTTTCCCTTTGACAGTTAAAATAATTTCGGGGCTTTGAGGAAGTGTATAACGAACCATATTTTGACCACAAGTATGCGAAAACAATTGAATGATATTTTATTTTATCTTGATTCGATCGCCTGTTGCAGCTATCCATCGGCTCCCTTGCCAACCTCTTGCCAAAAGTTGACACATATACACTCAAAAAGGAACCATCGACCATGAAAGATAAAATTCTTAACTTCCTCAACTTGATTTTAGTCGCTGATGTGTTTTTCGTCTTGGCTATTTTTGGGTGGTTTGCGATCGCCGTTGCAGGGCGATCGACTGGCGTAAATCTCGGTTTCGATTTATGGTACAGTCTGTGGCAGCCCGTATTTAATCCTGCCCTCGGTATTTTGATGGGCGGTGCAATTCTCAGCGGTATCGTTAACCAAGTTTCTAAACGCCTCAATCCCAAGTAAAATTTATGTTGTATTTGAGACGGTGATTTGGGACGCTACGAAAGTTAGCTATCAAGCTTGTAGGGTGCATCAGAGATGAGCTGCTCAATTAGGTGAAGCTTGAAAATACATAAGTATGTCATTGCCAGTGAAACAAAGTGAAACGAAGCAATCACAAAGGTTATCATAGCTTTACATTCTGTTACAGAGTAAAGTTTGTTTGTAACTACTTACGTCAAAAATCAGGATTGAACGAATCGGAATCTGAAAATATCAACCATGTTCTGAGGAACAAAAGTTTGGCTTAATTATGGGAGAACAAAAACGTATCGGCATTCTCACCAGCGGGGGTGACTGTGCAGGCTTAAACGCCGTGATTAGAGCCGTTGTTTACCGCGCGACGGGAACATACAATTGGCAAGTGATGGGCATTCGTCAAGCCACCAAAGGATTGATGAGTCGCCCTCCTGAAGCAACACCCTTGAATATTGAGAAAGTAGATTCCTGGCTGACTATTGGGGGTACAATGCTAGGCACTACCAATGAGGGCAATCCTTTTGCTTTCCCGATGCCTGATGGAACTTTGCGCGATCGCTCTGATGATATTATTGAAGGCTATCATCAACTAGGTTTGGATGCCTTAATTGGGATTGGTGGCGATGGCAGTCTTGCCATTCTCCGAAAGATTGCCAACGCAGGTAATTTGAATTTAGTTGCTATTCCTAAAACTATTGATAATGATGTCGGTATTACCGAGCGTTCGATCGGTTTTGATACTGCTGTCAATATTGCCACAGAAGCACTCGATCGCTTACATTTTACAGCGGCCAGTCACAGCCGCGTGATGATTGTTGAAGTCATGGGACGCGATGCCGGACATATTGCGATTAGTGCCGGAATTGCTGGCGGTGCTGATATAATTCTGATTCCCGAAATTCCTTACAAAATTTCCGAAATCTGCGCCAAAGTTCAAGAACGCCAACAACGCGGAAAAAACTACTGTTTAATTATAGTAGCGGAGGCTGTGCGGACAGAAGCAGGCGAGTTAGTAATGCACACAAATCGCTTAGGCCAAAGTCGATTAGGTGGCATAGGTCAGTATTTAGCTGATACAATTTCTGATTGTAGCGGTGCAGAAACTCGCGTCACAGTTTTGGGACACATTCAACGCGGAGGAACGCCTTCTCCGCTAGAAAGATTAATTGCTTCGGCTTTTGGTGTCGCAGCAGTTGATTTAGTTGCCGAAAAGAAATTTGACCGCATGGTATCTTGGCAACAACGAGAAGTTGTGAGTGTTCCGCTGGAAGATGCGATCGCCAAATACAGACCTGTAGACTTCGATGGTACTCTGGTTAAAACGGCCCGCGGTTTGGGAATTTGTCTGGGAGATTAGATAATTACCTAGACTTTTTCACCAAAAAGAATGGGTTTGAAGCCCCGTCCTTATAGGACGGCTTTTCTTCCCTACGGAACATGAAAATTGCTATAATAAGTTTGAGTAAGAATAACCATCTATGCGAAGAAGTGTTTGATTAGGGAGCAACCCCCGTGTTATCTCGTCTCGATACGTCCGTAGCCTGGGTAAACAAGTAATGGTGAACACAGAGCGTACCTATCTGGCATTGTGATGGCAGGACGAAAGCAAAGGAAAAGTAAGCACGATTGCAATACTCGCAAGATGTAGTTGTTTTGAGTGTGTAGAGGCGATTTGACAGCGCCTTTAAGACTAAAGTTGTGGTTTTAAGAATCTCCGTGGCGTTGACTCCCGGAGAGTGTCAAATATCAACAGTTTGTAGTAATAACTTCACTTTTTGCTGGCTTAACTCAACAGCAAGGACTGAAGTCCTTACTACAAACTTTTTGAACTTCCGCAAAAGGTTTATGGTATAATCCGCCCGATCGCCCGATCGCCAGTTTGGATGTCGCAGAGGTACGATGGAATATAGGGAGGGAGACCAAGCCCGGTAAGGTTAAGCTTGGCGATAATACCCACAGGAAGGGAAAAATGACACTTAACTTGCGGCGACCAATTTTGATAGGCGGAATAGGACTTTCAGCAGCGCTTTGGCTGTTGGAAACTCTACAGCATTCGGGTTCAGAAATGGGAGAAACGGCACTCATCGGCTTGACGGCTGCCGGTGCGGGGTATTGGTGGTGGAAACAACAATCTCCCACACTCGAACTCGAACTCCCGCAGCCCCTGGCCAAGCGGGAAGCAGCCGAAAAAGCGATCGCGACTGCCGAAGCAGCAATTAAATTGCTCGCCTCAGAAGCTCAAAACTCGGTAAATCCGGCTCATCTAACCGCAAAGCTCGATCGACTCAAAGCCGAATTAGACAGACAAGATTTGCGGATTACCGTAACTGGCGGCAAAGCTGTCGGTAAAACTGCCTTAATTCAAGTTTTAAATTCTAATTGGGCATCCCAAGACTCACAACAGCAGATTTTCTCAGAAACAGCACCGCTGTTTGCCAATACCACAAATTCCGATGCCAAAATCGGCGGTGATTTAGTGCTGTTTGTCACGGCGGGCGACATCACGGATTCCGAGTTTCAAACATTATCTCAACTAGCGTCCGCAGGTCAGCGCGTGCTGCTAGTTTTGAACAAACTAGACCAATATTTGCCAGCGCAGCAGTCACAAATTTTGCAGCAGTTGCACCAAAGAATGCAAGGAATATTGGGGACAGAAGATATAATTGCGATCGCAGCTTCCCCTAATTCGATTAAAGTGCGGCAGCACCAAGCAGACGGCACTGTTCAAGAACGGATTGAAACTCAAGTCTCTCAACTCGAACCGCTGACAGCAAGATTGACTCAAATCGTCACTCAAGAAGGGCAACAGTTGGTCTGGGCGAGTGCTGTGCGGGAAGCTGCAACGGTTAAATTAGAAGCAAAAACTTGCTTGAATGTCGTGAGGCGCGATCGGGCAATGCCCATCATCGAACAATATCAGTATATCGCCGCCGCCGCCGTTTTTGCCAACCCAGTTGCCGCCTTAGACTTGCTAGCCACAACCGCCATCAGCACCCAACTGGTAATCGACCTCGGCGCTATCTACAAGCAAGAGTTTTCCTTAGACCAAGCTAAGACAGTAGCGGCAACTTTGGCAACCCAAATGTTCAAACTGGGATTGGTAGAAGTGTCTACCCAAACTATTACTGGACTGCTCAAAAGCAATGCCGTTACCTATGCAGCCGGAGGCGCGGTGCAGGGAATTAGTGCAGCCTATTTTACCAGAATAGCTGGACTAAGTTTGATTGAATATTTCCAAAATCAAGAACTGGAAAATGCAGCCAAAGGCATTTTCAGTCTCAATCAGTTGACGAAAACTTTGCAAGCAGTATTTCAGCAAAATCAACAAGTTTCCTTCTTGCAATCTTTCGTCAATCAAATTGCAAGTCGTCTCTCGCCTCAGACATCTGGGGCCCAGGTTGTTAATTCGGCCGCCAATTAAATACTCCTGGAAGCAGGGGCGGCGAGAAATCGAGTCTGTCTGACGATTAGGCCTAGATCCCCTAAAAAAGGGGATCTGACCTCTTAGGTACGTAGTTGCGCTTGAGCGCTCTTTCATATATATAAATAAGAGCGCTCAAGCGCAACTACGTACCTTGATTGCATGGGACAGTTGGGTAAGTCCTAAAATTTATCAAAAATTGTATTAAAATAAGAAAGAGAATGTTATATTTCTACGCTCAATTACATAGCTTAAAAAAGCCGATCGCCAATGGCTGACAATTCCCTTCAAGAAAATCGCCTATCCCTCGCCCGCGCCAGTTTGCGCCAAGCCCTCGCGCGCTACTCCTACCTGCGCCAAGGCAAAAAAAACTCGAACAACACAGAATTAGAAGCCGCCCTGCAAACTCAGTTAGATATTTTAACTTCTACCTCCGAAAAACTTGACAACAAGGTAATTAGGATTGCTACTTTCGGGCTAGTCAGTCGCGGCAAATCAGCCGTATTAAACGCGCTGTTGGGTCAAAAAATCCTGCAAACAGGCCCCCTCAACGGCGTGACTCAGTGGCCTCGTTCTGTACGTTGGAATGTGCCTTTAACCTTCCTGGAGGGCGTAGAACCCCCCCAACCCCCCCTTGGTAAGGGGGGGCAGGGGGGGGTTCAAGTAGAATTAATTGATACTCCCGGACTTGATGAAGTTGGCGGGGAAGTGCGCGGCGAGATGGCGAAACAAGTCACTCGCCAAGCTGACTTAATTCTGTTTGTGGTAGCTGGCGATATCACTCGCACTGAATATCAAGCTTTGTGCGAATTACAAACTGCTCAAAAGCCGCTAATTTTAGTTTTTAATAAAATTGACCTGTATCCAGAATTAGACCGAACAGCTATTTACCAAAGTTTGCAAGCGCTGGGAAATTCCGAACAGCTAGCAGCCGAGGCGGTAACAGATAAGGAAGATTGGGACGATTTGGACGATCGCCAAAATAACATCCCTGCTCCTAAATCTACAGCAAAACCACCCGCTAAAATTGCCAAATCCTTAGAAATAGTCATGGTAGCCGCCGAACCCGCACCGATGCAAGTGCGCGTAGAATGGTCAGATGGAAGTATCACCAACGAATGGGAATCGCCGCCTCCCCAAATAGACGAACTCAAACACACAATTTTGACAATTCTTAACAGAGAAGGGCGATCGCTCCTCGCACTTAATGCTTTAGTAGAAGCTAGAGATGCCGAAGCAAATCTTGCTCATCAAGTTCTCAAATTGCGCCAAACAGAAGCCGATGATTTAATCTGGCAATTTGCCAAATACAAAGCTTTAGCTGTCGGCTTAAATCCTGTTGCTTTCCTGGATGTCATGGGCGCAACTGTTGCAGATTTAGCCTTAATTCGCTCTTTATCCAGACTTTACTGTTTACCGATGACTGGTTACGAAGCCGGCAAACTTTGGCAAACTATTTTCTCCAGCGCTGGCGGCGTACTTTTGGGAGAATTAGGTAGCAGTTTCCTCTTGGGATTTGGGAAAAGTGCGGCCGCTGTCGCCCCACAAATCGGCTTTTCGACTTTCGCCGGAGTCGCTGTCACTCAAGCTAGTTTAGCAGCCTACGGAACCTACGCTGTCGGTCGCGCCGCCCAAGTTTATTTAGAAAGAGGCTGCACCTGGGGCCCCCTGGGACAGGATACTGTCATTCAAGAGATTCTAGCTACCATCGAGCGCAATACAATTATCGATCGCTTGCAGCAAGAATTCAAAATATGACACAAACCACAGCCATATTACGCGAACTGAAGCCGAGGGATTTTTTCCCGAGTCGTATCAAGATTTCCCCGAAATTACAGAATTGGTCAACTGATTGCTGTGTCATAAACATCGCAGTTGAGTAGGGTGCATCAGAACAAAAAAGGTACGTAGTTGCGCTTGAGCGCTCTTAACAAAGGTACGTAGTTGCGCTTGAGCGCTCTTAAAAAGGTACGTAGTTGCGCTTGAGCGCTCTTAACAAAGGTACGTAGTTGCGCTTGAGCGCTCTTAACAAAGGTACGTAGTTGCGCTTGAGCGCTCTTAAAAAAGGTACGTAGTTGCGCTTCAGCGCTCTTTCTTATATATAAGAGCGCTGGGATTATCTCAGTTTTATTGTTATAGTGATGTCCACGAAGAGCAAGTATTATACAGCTAGCTCTTTGTGGACAGCACTGTAAAAAAAATGGTTTTTGCACAACAAATGAGATGCTCCCAGAGCGCTGAAGCGCAACTACGTACCTCTCGAAAAAATGGTTTTTGCACAACAAATGAGATGC
>NZ_JAEQCX010000172.1:0-10572 GCF_020738035.1 Microcoleus sp. PH2017_28_MFU_U_A | reverse complement strand
GACTGTGGGGTGGGCATCTTGCCCGCCCCAGTCAGCAACAGGCAAGATGCCTGTTCCACTGTTGAGTAATTTGACTGTGGGGTGGGCATCTTGCCCGCCGCTAAAAGCCCGATCGACCGATGCTTGAGATCGGCGGAAAATGCCGTCGCCACCGGTGTTACAGGACTGCGGGAATCTGTAACACTGGGGCATTGCGTTAGGTTCACCAGACGGGAGTTTGGGGCGAACGCCTGCTGCTAAAAGCTGGCTGCCTTCAGAATCCACGATCGAATTAAAAGTGCGATCGTCCCGGCCGCTGTTAAATGCGCGCACACCGTCCGCCCAGACAATCATTTGAGGTAAATAATCGGGCTTCAACAGCCGTCGCAGTTGAAAGTCAACAACTTGGGCAGTTGCGCCGTTGACTGCAAAGTTAAATACCTTTAAACCCGGACTCCCGTTAGCAGCCAAAGATTGTTTTAGCTGTTTGGGATCGACGCCCTGCAACGCCCGGGAACTACCGACGATCAAAACATCTGGCGGCCCGACGGCTGCAACGTAGGATAGGTATAGTTCTAGCTGTTCGTCGAGTAAATCGCTGCTGAAGCTGACTGTACTGGCTTGCGATCGACTTGCGCCCGCTTGCTGTTGGGCATAAAGCAGATTTTTCATGTACTCGGTGACTTTTTTTTCAGCAAACGCCCGCCTGGGACTACCGGGGGGAACCGCTTGCATCCAGGCTACCGCTTGCACCCATTGGGCTGCTACTTCGTCCCACTCTTGTTTTGAATTGGCGGATTGAGCCAAATTGGCGGCCTTGGTGGCAAAGTTAACTGAATCTCCAAATGGGTCGTTTTGGGCGCAGGAAGGAACGCTGATGGATTTTTGGCGTTTATTGGGGTTTTTGGCTAACACAGAGGTTGGTGGCTGCGTTAGGACGGAGGATGATGCGATCGGGCTTGATGTCGCTGCGGTGTTGGGTGGCTTGGGTGGCGAACATCCGACTGTTGTTAGGGCGATCGCAGCGATCGCGGTGCAGGTACGTTTTAAGATGTTAGTACCCAGAGTAGCTATGTAGCGGCGAATCATACAGCTTTCACCGTTCGCGAAACATTAGTAAATATTACCGCAAGTGGGCTGGTGATGTTAATTGCGTATTTCTGTGTGGGATTCGATGACTGCTTCGGCTTCCAGGGCGATCGATCGCAATTTATCAAGGATATCCTGACTGGCACTCTCCCACAACCCCCGTTGGCGAGCTTCTAACAATCTTTCCGCCATATCTCGCAGCGCCCAAGGATTATTTTCCTGAATAAATACCTGAACTTTTTCATCAAAAATGTAAGCCTGTGCAATTCCTTCATACATAAAATCTTCAACACAATTCGCCGTAGCATCATAAGCAAACAAAAAATCCACCGTTGCGGCAATTTCAAAAGCACCTTTATAACCGTGGCGCATCGCCCCTTCAATCCATTTCGGATTTACCGCCCTGCTGCGATAAACCCGCGCAATTTCTTCTTTGAGTTGTCGCACTTTTGGATTTTCGGGAATCGAGTTATCTCCGAAATAAGTTTCAGGATTTTTCCCTTGCAAATTGCGAATTGCCGCAGTCATTCCGCCTTGGAATTGATAATAATCGTCGGAGTCGAGGATATCGTGTTCGCGGTTGTCTTGATTTTGGAGAACTATTTGCATTTGACTGAGGCGCTGTGTAAAGGCTTCCGGTGCCGAACATCCCCATTCACTTTGTTGAACTCCGGCTGCATCTCCAGGCAAATTTGAGGAACTAGAGGAAGTATAGGCGTAACTGCTCCAATTAATGTAAGCTGTTGCTAAATCGCCATCGTCTGTCCAGTTTTGAGCTTCAATTATTCCCTGAAGCCCCGCACCATAAGCCCCCGGTTTTGAACCAAAGACTCGAAATTGCGATCGCACTTTCGCATCTTCCCGACTCAAACCAGCCGATTCCAAATCCAAAATCTCTTGTTTAACTTGTGCTGCTAAAGGATTGTCTTCCGCAGGTTCATCTAAATCCGCCACAGCTTTGACAGCCGAGTCAAACAAATCAATTAAATTAAAAAAAGCATCGCGGAAAAAGCCAGAAATCCGCAAAGTAACATCAACGCGCGGCCGCCCCAAAACAGCAACAGGCAAGATTTCAAAATCTACAACCCGGCGCGAAGGCCCATCCCAAATTGGTTGAACTCCGATTAAGGCTAAGGCCTCGGCGATGTCGTCTCCACCTGTCCGCATAGTCGATGTTCCCCACACAGACAAACCCAAAGTTTTCGGATATTCACCATTTTCTTGAGTGTATCTTTCGATTAAAGTTTCGGCTGCAACTCTGCCAACTCTCCAAGCAGTTTCTGTGGGAATAGCGCGGATATCTACGGAGTAAAAATTGCGGCCTGTGGGTAATACATCTGGTCTCCCACGGGTGGGTGCGCCGGATGCACCGCTGGGGATGTGTCGTCCATCTAGTCCGCGCAACAGGTTAGTAATTTCTTGGTTTGTTTGGAGGAGTGAAGGTAAAAGATAGTTGGCAATCCAATCTAATTCTTGTTGGGTTGATTCTCCGATATTGGGTAAATTTGCAACCGCAGATGAACGCGGATCGACGCGGATGTTTTTGATTAAATCATCTATTAATTCAGCGGCTTTTTCTTCTAATTCTGCGGTTAAATCGCCTGCGGTGGTTAAGGGATCGAAGTCTAGGTTTAAGTCTTGGGCTAAGGCGCGGGTTAAGCCGGAACGATTTGTGCTAGGATGGCGGGCGATCGCAATTATCAAATCTCGCAACTGTCTACCTTGGGGACATTGACCAAAAATATGCAATCCGTCGCGGATTTGGGACTCTTTGAGTTCGCAAAGATAACCGTCGGTGCGGGTGATAAACTCGGTAAATTCGGATTTATTGAGTTGGATACCTAGGTCTTTATCTAGATTTTCCTGGTTGGTAAGGGCTACAATGCGATCGCGAATCATCGGTAATCTCGACGGATCTAAGCTTTGGGCTTCGCAATATTCGTCGATTAAGGCTTCCAACTGCTGCAAAGGCCCGTAAAGTTCGGCGCGAGTCATCGGCGGGGTGAGGTGGTCGATAATCACGGCTTGCGATCGTCTTTTTGCCTGGGAACCCTCCCCCGGATCGTTGACAATAAACGGATAGAAATTCGGCAGCGCGCCTAATGCGATTTCGGGATAACATTTATTAGACAATGCCACACTTTTACCGGGAAGCCATTCTAAATTCCCGTGTTTTCCCGCATGAATAATCGCATCAATTCCCAACTTTTCGCGCAGCCAATAATAGTAAGCAAGATAATTGTGAGTTGGTTCCAAATCCGGCGCATGATAATTTAAAGCCGGATCGATTTCGTATCCCCGCGACGGTTGAATCCCGACAAACACATTTCCGAATTGAATCCCCGGAATCGGAAACAGATTCGTATCCAGGTTCGTAGTAAGGACTTCAGTCCTTCCTTCCAGGTTCGTAGTAAGGACTTCAGTCCTTCTTTCCCCAGTCGCTAAGCCCCATCTATTACAAATTCCATCCTGTACTTGCTGCGGCAAAGTTGCAAAATATTCTTGATATTCCGCCAAATCCAAATATTGATTTACAGGGCGCAATTCCCGTCCTTCCGGGTCATTTGTTACGCCAGATATCAGCATTTCAATTAACTCGTTCCCGCTGCTGGGAATATTATCTACTTGATAACCGACTTCCTGCATAGCCTTGAGGATTTCGACACAGCTAGCGGGCGTATCCAAGCCAACGCCGTTGGCTAAGCGGGCATTGCGAGTGGGATAATTTGCGAGAATTATGGCGATGCGTCTGTTGGCGGCGGGGGTTTGCTTCATCTTCACCCAATTCGCCGTTAAGTCTGCTACGAATGAAATGCGATCGTCCGCTGCGACATATCCTACCACATCTGTTTCTAATTCACTGTTCCAAGTTTGTACAGCTTTAAAAGAAACAGCCCGAGTAATGATTTTACCATCTACTTCAGGTAATGCCACATTCATCGCCACATCGCGGGGCGAAAGTCCTTGTAATTCAGTTTCCCACTGTTCCAAACCGCCACCGCTGAAGATTGCTTGCAAGATAGGAACATCTAAGGAGTTTAAACTATTTTGTTCTGGTTCTGGACTGTTGAAACCGGAGACTGCAAAACTTGTTGTATTAATGAGTAATTGAATTGGTTCGGAATCTTTGGGTTTAAAATGTTCCACCAATTCCACTTGCAAATCCGGTTCTCGCAGCGAAGACACAAAGACGGGAACTGGTACTAAATTTCGGTCATATAATGCTTGACAAAGTGCATCAATAGGTGCTAGATTTCCCGATAAATAATGAGCGCGATAAAATAAAATCCCGACTTTAGCAAGGGTTGGTAAACCCGGAGATCCCCCCCAGCCCCCCTTAAGAAGGGGGGGGCAAGAAGTGGTCAAAGTTTCGGTTTTTAAGGGCGATTTAGGGGGATCGGAATCTGGGTTCAAAGTCCCCCTTCTTAAGGGGGATTTAGGGGGATCGGAATCTGGTAGTAAAATTCCCAAACCAGCCGTTGTATTTCCTCCCCAATCATAAATTCCCACCCGAGAAACTGTTTGAGGAAGAGGCGGATTATAAGCAGTTTTCAAACAAGTGTCAGCCGTAAACTTGAGTGCATTAACAAAATTCTGGACTCCGCCTTCTGTGAAATAGCGCCACAGTTGATTGACTGCGGACAGCGATACATTAGAATGACTAATTAAATCCGGATCTGGACTATCTTCACCGGGCATCACAATCAATACCGCATTAGTTTTCTGCACCGTTTCCCGCAGAACTTCTAATCCGTAAGACCAATAAGAACGCCCGCCTAACAGCCTTAAAATTATTACCTCTGCGCGTTCTAAAATTTCCTCGGCGTAGGTGTCAATGGTTAATTGTTGCTGCAACTGAAGCAGATTTACGGCCCGCACTTTCGGGAATTCGGGTGGCATTTTGGATGCGGCGGCCGCGAGTGTTTGAATGTCAGTGTCAGCAGCACTAATAAATACGATTGGTGCTGGGGTTTGCTGTATAAAAATTACTCCTTCTGCTTGAGGGTTCCAACCTCCGGGCGTAGCTGCTATTTTGTGCATTAATTTATCCTCTATAATAAGTTTGTAGTTAAGTTTGTAGTGAGGACTTGAGTCCTCTGATTTTTGGGATTCATGAAGAGGACTGAAGTCCTCACTACGAACCCAAAAATGTCGGAATTAACCTAAGTATGCTTTCTTTACTTGTTCGTTGTTGAGTAAATCTGATGCTATGCCTGTGATGGTAATGTTACCAGCTTCTAGTACGTAAGCCCGATCGGCAATTTGGAGTGCTAAATTGGCGTTTTGTTCCACTAACAAGATTGTAACGCCCGTAGAGCGTAGGTTTTGAATGATTCCGAAAATTTCTTTGACGATCGCAGGTGCTAAGCCTAAACTGGGTTCGTCCAATAATAGCAGTTTCGGGCGGCTCATGAGCGCGCGGGCGATCGCCAGCATTTGCTGTTCCCCGCCGCTAAGGGTTCCTGCCAGTTGAGTGCGCCTTTCTGCTAAGCGCGGAAATATCTCGAATTGGCGGCTTAAATCGGTTTTGATGGCTGCGAAGTCCGATCGCACATAAGCCCCTAATTCCAAGTTAGTTAACACCGTCTGCTGCGCCAAAACCCTTCGCCCTTCTGGACTGTGGGCGATTCCCAATTTTACCACTTCGTGAGCTTGGCGGCGACTAATATCGCGCCCGCTGTAGATGATTTGTCCTTCCCGCAAATTAACTATTTTAGAAATTGCTCTCAATGTCGTACTTTTCCCCGCACCGTTAGCGCCGATGAGACTGACAACTTCGCCCGCATTTACGGTTAAGTTGATATTTTGCAGGGCTTGAATCCCTCCGTAATTTACACAGAGGTTTTTGAGTTCTAACAGGATATTTTGGGTGGTTTCTGGTGGGGTTTCGTGCATTTATTGTGAATCTGATTTTGATATTTGTCCTTGGGGCGGGCGGGTTTATGAGATTGTTAGTTTTAGGCAGTTATTATTGGTTAACCCGCCCGTACAAGATTTGGGTAAAAACCTATTGATTGCAGCCATTAATATTAATTTTAATTTACATGATACCTTTAGGGGCGGGCTCGCCAACCATAATCGACTGAAATCGATAATCTCATAAACCCGCCCCCACCCAAGGAACAATCTATTTTTCATCTCCCAAATAAGCCTCAATTACAGCCGGATCATTCCTCACAATAGCAGGTTCTCCCAAGGCAATTAACTGACCGAAATGCAACACAGCAATGCGATCGCACAATCCCATCACCAGCGGTACGTGATGCTCGATCAATATTACAGTCAAATTGAATTGTTCCCGCACTTCCCGGATGAAATCACTTAACTTGTGCTTTTCCGTCGGATTCATCCCCGCCGCTGGTTCATCTAACAGCAAGATTTGCGGTTCCAGGGCTAAGGCGCGGGCGATTTCCAAACGCCTCTGATCGCCGTAGGGCAGGTTTTTGGCTTGTTCCTGCGCGCGATCGCCCAAACCGACTAAATCCAACAATTCCAGGGCTTTTCGCTGGGTTTTGCGCTCCATAGCGTTAGATTCTGGTAAGCCGAAAATCCCCGATAGTAGCGATAATACCGGATTTTGCGATCGACTGTGGATGTGTCGGGCGATCGCCACATTCTCCAAAACAGAAAGATCCCCAAACAATCTAATATTTTGAAAAGTTCTGGCAATACCTTTATTCGCAATTTGATAAGGCTTCAATTGGGAAATATTTTCATTTTGATAAATCAGATTGCCACTAGAAGCAGGTATCAGTCCAGTCATTACATTAAACAGAGTAGTCTTGCCAGCCCCGTTAGGGCCGATCAGTCCAAATATCTCGTTTTTTTCAACTGTAAAAGATACGTCGTTTACGGCAATTAAACCGCCAAAGCGACGAGTTAATCCTTTGGCGGCTAAAACAGGATTGGTTTTTGAGAGAGTCAGGGGTTCGGAAATCATAAACAAATGATAGAATATAAGATATCTAATTATGCCTCAAATTATGGATGCTCAAAAACTCTTAGAACGAATCACAGTAAATTCCCAAATATTTAAGGGAAAACCGATTATTCGGGGTCGCCGTCTTGCGGTTGAGCACATTCTAGGAATGTTAGCTGCTGGCGACACTCCTGAAACGATTCTCGAAGGCTATTCCTGGTTAGAAAGAGAAGATATTCAGGCTTGTCTAGTTTATGCTCACCGACTGGTTAGTCACGAGCGAGTCGAACCTCTGTTGGTGGAAACTAGCAAATAAAAATATAAACTCATGCGAGAAATCCGATGCAATACCTGTGGTAGCAACCGCTATGAGGAACGTAAAATCAATTACCTGTATAGTCATCAAGGTAAATACTTGCTAGTTCCTAACACGCCTGTTGAGATTTGTCTGGATTGTGGCATGATTTATTATGATGCAGCAGTTCTCAAAGAAATTGAGCGCCGTTTCTTTGCTATTCACCAGCAGAATGAAATGCCGGATTCATATATTCAAATTCCCAGCAAAAGTTACACGTAAATAATTTTTGGTTTGTTTGGGAAGATGCGATCGCCCTTAGCAGCACTCGCAAGAAATCGAAAACCGCTATAATGTCTTAATGACCGTACCGCCTCAATCTCCTTAAGCCGTCTCGCCCGGGTAATTTTATGACGATGTACGTACCGGATTCGCAGCCTTACCAAACAAAACTGCTCCCTACGATGTACGATCTACCTAGTGAAGACCCGGAGGAGCCCGGTTTGCCTGACGAATTTCATGACTATCAACCCGAACTGCTGCGTCAAACCTGCCGCCCCCGCAACCATCCGCTAGACCAAATCTTTATAGCGACAGACCTCAATCTATACTACGATTCTAACCATCTCAATTGGTATAAAAGACCCGATTGGTTCGTTGTCTTGGGCGCTTCTAGATTTTATCTAGGTGAGGACTTGCGCCTCAGCTACGTGATGTGGCAAGAAAATATTAGTCCTCTAGTAGTAGTGGAACTGCTGTCACCTGGAACTGAAGATGAAGATTTGGGAATCACACCAGAAGTCCGAAATAAACCGCCTACTAAGTGGCGAGTTTATGAAGAGATTTTGCAGATTCCTTACTACTTTGTTTTTAGTCGCTACACTAATCAACTGAGAGTATTTCAATTGATTGATAATCGTTACTGCGAACAAGTTTTAACTGATTCGCGATTCTGGATACCGGAATTGGAGTTAGGTATTGGTTTGTGGGAAGGTAATTATCAAGGTTTTTCGAGGTTGTGGCTGCGCTGGTACGATGCTAGTGGCGATTGGGTTCTGACTCCCGAAGAATTTGAAAGACAACGGGCTGAATTAGAAAGTCAACGGGCTGAATTAGAAAGTCAGCGGGCTGAATTAGAAAGTCAACGCGCCGAATCTGAAAGTCAACGCGCTGAATCTGAAAGTCAACGCGCCGAATTAGAAAGACAGCGAGCAAATCGATTGGCCGAGATCCTCCGAGACATGGGCATTAATCCAGATGATCTGTAAAATTAAGTAGCAGCCTGCAATACGGCGCGCCGTGTCAATAAAAATTTATTAACTAAAAATAACTTATGCCAGAATCTACTTCATTGCGCGATCGCTACCTAGCACTGATCGATAAAATTGTCGAAATCACCCTCAAAGGTCAAATTCGCTCTAAAGAACAAGTATATCAAATGTTGGTGCAAGACATTGGCACCGGCACGGGCGAAATCTTTGAACGCTGTTTTGGCGAACGCCTCGATGCCACCGATAACCTGCTCAGAAATGAAAAGGACGAAATCAAACAAGCCAAGGCAAATCGCAGCCTCAGAGCGCTAAAAACTATCCAAGGAGAATGGGAACGTTGGCAGAAGGATAACCGCGTCGATCGCGAAATCGCATCTTCCATCCAACAAATCCTTGCCGCCGAATCTAACGGCCGCCTCCTGGCAATATTGCAAATAATTGATCCCAATAAAGAACATCCGCTGACTCTCGATCAATTGCAGCAATTGTCAAAATCTGTGCACCAACAAATGCTGCAAACTACCAATCCCGAAACCGAACGAGATTTGCAGCAAATCACAGCCGGGATTGCTAAAGGTTTAGAATCTTGGCAGCGCTTGGAACCGGAACTCGTCGGCTGGATTTATCAGCCACAGCAGCTAGGATTCGCCGGCAGTCCCGAACAAAATGGGCCTTGGGCTTTTTGGTCAAAAAAAGTTAATAGTGCCTTTGCTAACGCTCTTTTACAGACTATTGCCAGGGGTGATTCTATCGTTGAATTTGCAGCCAAGCAGTCTAATGTAGAATTAGGTACGTTGCTGGAATTGGCGATAATTTTGCAGTGTTTGCAACGGGCTTTGGTAACATGGTTCGACAAGCAAGTTTACGATTCCAAAGTGTCCACAAAAGCTTCGATTTCTACTTACATTACTTTTTCTGTAATTTGGAGTCAGCTAGCTAGTGGATTTAATAATTCTACTAAGAGCGGCGAACAGTTGGCAAATGCTTGTTTTCAAGTAACTTTGCAAATTTTACGCACTTTTTCTCAGCGGGAATACTTTCCGCTTTACGGCGGGATTTTTGCTTCGTTTGATGGTAAAGCTTTGCGGCATACTTTGGATTATTTAGATGAACCGCTGCGGCGCGTTGAAGGTACTCAAGCGAAGGCTCGAATTTTGACGCTTTTGGGTTATTCGATGCAGGCGGCTGGGGCCTACGAGCGATCGATCTTACTGCACAAGCAATCCCTGGAAATTGCCCGGATGGAAGGAGATAAAGCCTGTGAAGTCGCCAATCTCAATCACATCAGCCGCAATTATGTGGCTCAAAAAAATTATCAGGAAGCGATTAATTACAGTCAGCGGGCTTTGATTATGGCACGGCAGGCGGGAGAGCGGCAAGGTGAGGCGAACGCGCTGGCTAATTTGGGCTACAGCGAAGTGTTCCAGGCGCGGCAGTTGGAGGAGGTGGAACCGGAGGTTTACGAAAGTGCTATTAGTTATTTGGAGCAAGGTTTGCTGCTGTCGGAGAAATTGGGCGATCGCCAAAGTCAAGCTTTTTGCTCTAGCAGCCTCGGTATTGCTAAAATTGCTCTGGAAAATGCTGCTGGTGCGATCGAGTATTTGGTCAAAGGTTGGCAAGCGGCTCAATTTTCCGGCGACTTATATCTCCAAGGTCTCAATTTGGCTTATTTAGCTCAAGCTTATTACAGTCTGAATCAACTAGAACAAGCAATTTTTGCTGGCTGTTTGGGGATGTATACTTTGGAGCAAATTGGGGCGATGGAATGGCGACAATCGGCTGGTTTGCTGACAATTTTGCGCGGTCAAATGGGGGCTGAATCTTTTAAACAGTCTTTGGCGAAAAGTCGAGCGAGTATCATTCCGGCGATCGGTGTTGATGGCTATGATTATATCCCAGAATTGTTGGAAAAATACCAGCAATCTATTTAACTCTTTGTGGAACAGGCATCTTGCCTGTTGCTAAGAAAGAAAGGGGGCGGGCAAGATGCCCACCCCACAATCTATTTAACTCTTTGT
>NZ_JAEQCX010000171.1:0-10746 GCF_020738035.1 Microcoleus sp. PH2017_28_MFU_U_A | reverse complement strand
CTTATTAGGTGTCAGACTAGGAGCCGGATGCAGTGAAAGCTGCACGTCCGCGTTCTGAAGGAGAGGTGTCCTGTGGTAACACAGGCATCGACTCTAATTGAAGGAGAGGGGGAATGAGTAATTATTCCCTCGACTCTATCAAAGTAGTCAGTAAGTTAGGTGTAAACCTTGACCGACTGAATAGACGGTGCTTGACGACTCCCAGCGAGAGTTAGAGTTTGGGCATTGCCCAAGCCTGCTTTGTCCGCAGAATCGAGCGTGGCTTTAGCCCGCTCGAGTGTCAACCCCTATTAACCGACTACGGTATAGTGGGGGAATTCCCGTCTGTCTAGTTAAATTGTCAAGAGGTAGATGGCTAGTTTTGGAGTGGTTTCTCAAAAAGAGTTAGGGCGCAGGCGCGAAGAGTTGCGGCGGCAGCGTCGCGCTCGATCGGCAGCCCTGATGTGGCAAATGTTGGCAGCGAGCGCGATCGCCGGGGGTTTGCTGTGGTGGATTGCACAGCCGGCTTGGTTGATTGCTCGATCGGAACAAGTGAAGGTGGAGGGCAATCAGTGGCTGTCGGACAAGGCGGTGCGCTCTTTGGTGCCGCTGTCTTACCCGCAGTCGCTGTGGGGAATTCAACCGCAGGCCCTGGCCCAAAAGCTGGAGTCAACGGGGCCGATCGCCAAAGCGAAGGTGACTCGCAACTTGTTTCCGCCTTCTTTGACGATAGAAGTGTCAGAAAGGCTGCCGGTGGCGGTGGCACAGCCGACTGCGGTGTTGAAATCTAGCGACAAGGACAAGGTGGGGTGGCTGGATGCTCGCGGAGGCTGGATGCCGTCAGAGAGCTATACTGCTGTGCGATCGGACAATAGTTCGATCGCACCGGTCAGCCCTCAGGGAACCGGGCCCCAGCATTCTTTGCCAACTTTAAAAGTCATCGGGCCTTTGGAACAGTATCGAGCCTCGTGGCCGAAGTTTTACCAAGGACTCAGCGGCTTGACTGTGAAAGTGTTTGAGATAGATTGGCAAAACCCAAATAACTTGATCTTGAAAACAGAGATCGGTACGGTACACTTAGGGCCGTACAGTTCCAAGACTATCGAGCAGCTTAAAGTTTTAGACCGAATGCGACAATTGCCAAAACAGCTAGATTCAAGCAAAATAGCCTACATTGACTTGAAAAATCCTGCTGCCCCGATCGTCCACTTGCCAGAACCCCCTCCTAGTTTGGAGAGTTCAACTCCCGCACCAACTCCGGCTCAGAATTGAGCCTGTGTCTTGGAAAGGCGGGAGAAGGTATAGTCGATCGACAATCAGAATTTTTACATCTGGGCATCAATACGCAAGACTGGAAATAAGGACACTTTTTTGATACCGATCCGCATCAGAAAAAAAATTCATAACTTTGGGTTCGATCCGATGCGTTAAGGGCTGGTATCCATTTTTTTCATTTTGCCTTGCCCAGAAGTGCCTTGTGCACAAGCACCTAGATGGGGTATGCAAGCTATGGGCGAGCAACAGCGGCCAAATCCGAGATTGCTAACATTGAGCCTCGACCAGTGTTAGTTTTTCGCGCAACATTAGCATATAGTTGATGGTGAATTGGCGTTTAGTTAAAAAGCTGTAATCTACTATCCCAGACTCTCATGAACCTTAATAATAGTCAGGGGTCTGACCAAGACAGTCCCCCTTCGGAAGAAGTAAAAAATTTTCCGGTGGCCTTAGATTCCGCCAATCCGTTTAGACGCAAGTCTGGTTATGTAAATGTAGATAGTATTGATATCGATCCTATGGTCAATCCCAAAGACATAATGCCCAGCAGTGCCGCCAAAATCAAAGTAATTGGCGTTGGCGGTGGTGGCGGCAATGCCGTTAACCGGATGATTGCTAGCGAGGTTTCTGGTGTCGAGTTTTGGTGCGTGAATACGGATTCCCAAGCTCTGGTGCTCTCTAATGCTCCGAAACGCTTGCAAGTCGGACAAAAGTTGACGCGCGGTTTGGGCGCGGGCGGCAATCCGGCGATCGGACAAAAGGCTGCTGAAGAGTCTCGCGACGAAGTTGCTAATGCTTTGAATCACGCCGATTTGGTGTTTATCACGGCCGGCATGGGTGGCGGTACGGGCACGGGCGCGGCTCCGATTGTCGCGGAAGTGGCTAAAGAAATGGGCGCTTTGACTGTGGGCATCGTAACCCGGCCTTTCACGTTTGAGGGACGGCGGCGCACCAGCCAAGCTGAGGAAGGAATTGCGGCTTTGCAAAGCCGGGTGGATACGCTGATCGTGATTCCTAACGACAAGCTGCTGTCTGTGATTTCGGAACAAATGCCCGTACAAGAGGCTTTCCGAGTTGCTGACGATATCCTGCGCCAAGGGGTTCAGGGTATTTCTGACATCATTACAATTCCCGGTTTGGTGAATGTTGACTTTGCTGACGTGCGCGCTGTAATGGCGGATGCGGGTTCGGCTTTGATGGGTATCGGCGTGGGATCTGGCAAGTCGCGGGCTAGGGAAGCTGCAATGCAGGCGATTTCTTCGCCTTTGCTGGAAGCTTCCTCGATCGAGGGCGCTAGAGGTGTAGTGTTTAACATCACTGGCGGTACAGATATGACGCTGCATGAAGTTAATGCGGCGGCTGAGACGATTTATGAAGTTGTCGATCCGAATGCCAATATTATTTTTGGAGCGGTGATTGATGAGCGGCTTCAGGGCGAAATTAAGATTACTGTGATCGCTACTGGTTTTTCGGGGGAAATGATCTCATCGTCTCAGGCTTCGCGCGCGCAAAATGTTAATGCTCCTTGGCGGGCTGCGACTGTGCCGGTGACTCCTGCTCAACAGCCGCAGGATGCGAAAACGAAACCGCAGGATTTCGGATTGGATATTCCTGAGTTTTTGCGAAACCGTCGCCCAACCAAATGATTTTAGATTTTGGATTTTAGATTTTAGATTGTGGATTGTGGATTGTCGATAAATCTCCAATCTGAAAAATCTAAAATCTATTGAGATCTGGGATTTGGTATTTTGGATTTATCTAAAATATAAAAAATCTAAAATCTAAAATCTAAAATCTAAAATCTCTAGGGTTTGTCCGGGTTCGGGTTCGAGTAGCTGGGTGGAGAGTCCTGAATTGGCAAGTAAATCGCGAAATTCGGGGATGCTGCCGATCGACTTCACTAACATTGGTAAAATACCCGTGGCTCGGATATCTCCTGTGGTTGTAGGTACAAAAAACCGAGGTTTTAGGGTTTGGGCAAGTTTCAGGGCCTCAGCAGGGCCGATGATGATTTGTCCGAGGAAGGGGAAGATTTGACCGATGACGGGGGCGATTGCTACGTCTACGGTGTCTATTTTCTGTTTGACTTTTTCTAAGGGCGGCAGGTGTGGTTCGTAATAAAGAGTTTCGCCGCTGTTTAAATCTTTGAGTAAATAGCCGTTTTCTTCTTGTCCGGGCTGGATTTCGGCTCCGGGTACGGCGGTTATTTGTAATATTTCTTTAAATGTAGACTCTTGCCAATTTGTTAAAGATGTGATATTGGTGTAGCCTAAACTGCTGAGGACTTTGGCGGCGGTGGGTGAGGCGATCGCGGGAATTGTGCGATCGAGCTTTTCGAGTGTTGGTCTGTGACAGTGGTCGTCTAAGCCTTGGGAAATTAGGATAAGATCGATCGGCGGTAAGGTACTGGGAGTAAAGGCGACGGGCGTGTTGTGGTAGGCGGTGAACAGCCAAGGTTGACCGTAAAATACGAGGGGATCGACCAGCCAGGGATCGACTAAGATGGTTTGGCCTGCGATGTGGAAGATCCAGGAGTTGAGGTCGATGCGGGTGAGTTTCATATTTATTTGCAATAATTCTTTACTTGATTTTAATCATAGCTAATTTGGTTGGGGATTTTGAACCGCAGATGATGGCAGATGAACACGGATGAACGCGGATAATATGGAATTTATCTGCGTTTGTTTGCGTTTATCTGCGGTTGCACAAAAGATGATTAAATCTAAGATTCCTGTGGCTTTGACTGTGGCTGGATCTGATAGCGGTGGCGGGGCCGGGATTCAGGCGGATTTGCGGACTTTTGCTTTTCACTGCGTGCATGGTACGAGTGCTCTGACTTGCGTGACAGCTCAAAATACTTTGGGTGTGACGCGGGTGGATGCTTTGTCTGCGGAGGCTGTGGCCGCTCAAATCCAGGCGGTGGTTGGGGATATTGGGGTGCAGGCTGCGAAGACTGGGATGCTGCTAAACCGGGAAATTATGGCGGTAGTTGCTTCCCAGGTTGAAGCTTGGAATATAGGAAATTTGGTTGTCGATCCGGTGATGGTATCCCGATCGGGCGATCGACTGATTGACGACGGGGCGATCGCATTTTTGCGCGATAATTTGATTCCTTTGGCGGTTGTTGTAACTCCTAATCGCTTTGAGGCTGAGATTTTGAGCGGAAGAGAGATTGTTTCTTTAGATGATATGCGATCGGCAGCGCAGGAGATTTATCGATCGGGCGCGAAAGCTGTTTTAGTCAAAGGTGGCGGGATGGCGGGAGATTTGCGGGGAATTGATGTTTGGTTTGACGGTACGCGGCTGGATGTGTTGAAAACTGAGACGGTTGATACTGGGAATACTCACGGGACTGGTTGCACGTTGAGTGCTGCGATCGCTGCTAATCTAGCATTAGGTAAAGATTTGTTTACAGCGGTGACATTAGCTAAGAATTATGTTACTACTGCTCTGAAATATGCTTTAGATATTGGGGAAGGTCAAGGCCCAGTAGGGCATTTTTTCCCGCTTTTGGTCTCAAAAGTCCTTAGTCATTAGTCATCTCATCGCCCAAAAGAAAGATCGGGAGCATCTCAATTTTGCAAAAAGCATTTTTTTTATTATAGTGCGAGCGTCCCCGCTCGCGATTTGTAGCATACGCGAGCTCTTGCGTGCTCGCACTATAAATGCAAAACTGAGATGCTCCCGAAAGATCGCAATCAAATAGGTTCGTAGTGAGGACTTTAGTCCTTCTTTATGCGGACTAAAGTCCTCACTACGAACCGTTTTTATTAGTGGTACAGTTGTTAAATTGTCTACTTTTAGGCTTGGGAATACAGGGAGGGCGATCGCAAGAATGTTTGATTTGGTGAGGGTTTGGGGGTTTTGGGCGTTGAGGGCAAGCGAGTCAGCGCAGGAAGTGACAGTTTGCTGTAACTGCGATCGCCCGGAATTCCCTATTGTGAAATCATCGAATTTAACAATAGCCCCATGGAACTCCTCAACTACTACTTTCAAACATCTACTTCCTTCCAACCCTTATTCTATCAGGTCAAATTTGTAATTTGCCATAAAATCCTCCGCCGCGACAGCCAAACATTGGCACTGATAGCACTCCCAAATAAATTGTAAACTCTTCCCTTCTCTTTCTTCCTTCGCGTTCTTTGCGCCTTCGCGGTTCGTTTAATTTCTCAATTTCTCAGGAGAAAGCGCGATCGCCACCAAATCTTCAATCTTCTTAATATTCGGATCGCCAGCTAAATAGCCAATACCTCGATGCAAGTGCAGGCGAAACTGTTTCGCGAGAGTTTCCTTTTCCGTGCCCAAATTGTCTTGATGACACCGCTGCTTGAGAGCAATTATCAGGATGTCCGCCATGTCGCCGCCAAAGACATCCCAGCTTAGTTCGACATTGCTGTCGCTGGGAATCGGTATCGGCGATGGGATGCTGGGTTCGGCGAGCGATCGGCAAAATCCCCACCGGCACAGGACGTTCCACCGATCGATTTTAGTCGATCGTTTGAGTTTAGATAGTTGGTCTTTGGCTGTTTGAGAGAGGCAGATGCGATCGACTGGTGGTTCCATGAGTTGAGAATTGTTTGATATCTGGTAAAGAGTGTTAATATTTGGGAAGCTCAGCCTCTAAATTTACGTTTTTTGACCGAGTTAAAAAACTAAAATTAACAAATTTTTACAGGGCGCGGGCTTGATAAATACAGCGGTTTTTGGTATTATATTTTTAGTAGGATGAATCCTAACATAATGGGATGGTTGCAAAAATAAAATTTTCGCAACCATCCCATTATCCTATATATACTACCGCAACTCCCCGGAAAAGTCAAGGGGGTTGCTAAAAATTTTGGCGCGGTTTTTTATGCCCAGAAATAACCAGTTTCGACGGTAGTTTGCCGTTTGGTCGAATCATAGTTGAGGAGGTAGCTGTGGGCGATCGCCTCTAATTCTTGCAGCTTATCATATTCTGCTTGCCGAATCTCCGTGTCGGTAGAAAGCAGGATGACTTGGTGGCTGGCTGAGGGAAAATAGCGTTCGACTAGGTTGTTTCTGTGGGATGAGTCGAGGCGGCCGAGGGGAGTGTCGATCGCAACTGGTAACTGTCTCCCGGATACTCTGGCCAATCCCCACAAAAAGGCGATCGCCAGCAGTTGTTTTTCACCAGCCGAAAGTCGGTGTTTGGGTACCGGTTTGCCTTCTGGATCGTAAATTGACAGGCTAAATGTGTCAGTGTCGATCGCAACTCTGTGCACCAGGTCGCTTTTGTGCAACAGGTAGCGAAAACAGTCGGTAATCTCTATTTCGAGTTTGTTGAGTTTTTTGAGGGTGAGTTTTTCTTTAAAGAGTTTAAGGGTATTTTGCGCTTTCGCGATCGAAGCGATGACGTGTTGGCTGTTTCTGATGGTAATGTATTCACTACTGTAGCTTTCTAGTTGTTTCTGGGTTTTGGCTAATTCTTTATCTAATTCTGCGATGCGACTGTTTGCGGATTCCAAGGCTGCGGCTGCGATTGCAACTGCTTTTTGAGCATTCCTGACTTCTTCTTCTAATTTCTCGTAGGCTTCGGGGGAAGCTGCGGCGGCGAGTTGTCTGTCGGTGAAGTCAATTTCTGTTTCGATGTGGGTGATTTCTGCTATTTGTTGGGCCACGAGAGTTTCTTCGGCTTTGATTTGGTAGCCGAGGAGGTTTTCTAATTGCTGGATATTGCTGTTGTCGGCGTTCATCCAGGGCGGGGCGTCGGTTGCCGCTTGCTGTTCGAGTTCTCGATCTTCTTCGCGGATGAAGTCTTGAATTTTATCTAGCTGTTGGGGATTTAAGGAGATTTCGGCGATATAGTTGAGGAGGCGATCGCTTCTTTGTTTGATAACATTTTGGGCAATCTTTGCTTGCTGCTGGCTGGCTTCGGTTTCTGCTTGGGTTTTTGCAGCGGTTAGCAAGGGTGAAATAAGCGCTAGCGGTAGCATATTTGATGCCAATTCCATCATGGCTAGACGGGTTTTGTCTGCTTGATTTCTGTAGTCGTTTAGCTGTCTGTCTAGTTGACTGCGATCGCCCGCAATTTTTCCGCCTTGATAAATAAATTTGTCTGATGCTTTTTGCTGATTTGTTTGAGCTTTTTCTAATTTATTTTTCAGGCTGGCTTGTTCTTCAGTTGCAAATTGTTTTTTGTTACTAATTTCCTGAAAAGTTGCTTCAATTTTTTCTAAAGCTGCCAAGTCTTTTTTGCCAGCAATTTCTTTGCGCTTGCGGCCTGCTAATATTTCTAAATCGACAGCGAGGCGTTCTGCTAATTCTAAACCCAACAAAGATTTAATCGCCCCGACGACAAACTCGGGCGGAGTTTCGAGTTCGGCGAGTTCTTTGACTTGTTCGCCGTCAAACAGAAACAGGTTGGATATGCCGACTGGTAAAAGGGTTTCGATATATTCGTCCCAAGTGTTGGTAATGGCTTTGTCCGACCACCAATCCTTGACTATTTCGCTGTATATGAGAATGCTTAAGGTGTCTTTGATATCTGGTTTTTTCCAGTATCTAACAATTTTAAATTGAGTTAATTGGTCATCTTGGACTTGTTCAAATGTTAGTTCTACGCGGGTTTCTTCTAGTGGGGGAGTGTGGCGGTTGACGCATTGATTAATAAAGTCGCTGTAGCTTAAATTGCCTCGGGTGGAACATTGGGCGCGACCGCCGTAGAGGGCGAGGCGAATGGCGTCCATGAGGGTGGTTTTTCCGCCGCCGTTCATGCCGCCAAATAGGATAACCGGGCAGGGATTTCCGTCTTTTTCGGGGCGGAGATTGATGGTTTGGGTGCCTGCATAGGGCCCGAAGTTTTTGAGGACGAGTTCGAGGAATTGCATTGTAGATGTTGTCGGTGGTTGCTGATTTGTTTAGAAGGTGCGTCAGCCATTGGGCTATCAATTAGATACAGAATAATGCTAGCTGACGCATCCTACGCAGAGGAAGTTTTGATTAGACAGATTTAATCTTTGCTATTTTTATCTCCTACATCGGGAGTTGAAAATTTGATATCTGCCCAAGATAGCTGCTTCGCTTGATTGCTGCTGCTTTCAAGTTCTTGTTTGAGTTTGGCAATATCGACGGTATCGGATTGTGCAGAAATGTTGGTTTGGGCGATCGCACTTTTGACCTGCTGAATGTTTTCAGTCGGATTTGCTATAACAGCTTCCACCGCAGTTTTTAAGTTGCGTTGATAGTGGGCGTTACCAATAGCTTCCTCCTTCGATCGCGAACTGGTTTCAAAACACTTGTCCAAATCTGCGTAAATGCCTGTACGGCGGGGTTTTGTGTAATATTGGCGTTCTGTATCGAGGAGTTTTGCCATCAATTCGAGGTGCATTTCGTCCTCGCTGCAAATTTCTGCGATCGCAGTCCATTCGTCGCTACCTAGGAGTTTCCTTTCGGCGGCTGGGCGGGAATCTGCAAAAGGTTCGCCCGTGACTTCTTGATAAATGCGGGGTAAACTGTCGTCAAATTCGTGCTTTTGTTCCAGCCAAATGCGGCGGATTTCGCTAAGTTCTTCCGGGGTAATTAAGGTGATGTCGCGCATTTCTAGGGGTGCGGTTTTGCGGATGTGGGTTTGTGCTTCCAGGACTCGTCTCAGCCAGTGTTCTCGCCAGAATTTGGTGTATGGGCCTGGGATGGGTTCGACGGAGGTTGTGTCGTCGCCCATGTTGCGTTCAAACAATTCTACTCTACCGTAGATGCGGCGAAAGTCTCTTTTTGGGCGATCGTCTTTTATGTCTAATTCGTTGCGAATATCGAGGAGAGGCTGCATCCATTCTTTTTCCTCATCGTTTTGAATCATTGCCTCCATTGATTTATCTTTGTCAACCATTGTACACACCCAGCAGCCAAAGCGAGAATCGCCACAGCTCGGAGTAGAAGTATCAACAACTAAAGGACACTCATTGTCTGCTGTTGCACCTCGATACATGGCAAATAAATCTTTATTGTTATTTCCCCAAGGATTGTCCCACTGCATTAGGTACAGCCAAACTTCATCATCACGCCAATCCTCAATAGGGGTATAAATTAAAGAGTTAGGTAAGCGAGCATTAGGACTGAGACGCTCGCGCAATCTACCAGCTTCATACTTTTTCATTGTTGCTGCACGTTTGCTGCTTTCAGCCTTGCGAGTACCCAAAACAACAATAGTTTCACCATGTACTCGAACTAAGTCTCGGATAAATTGATTTACTGGCTGAATTTTCATCCTATCTGTACACCACCGAAATCCATTGCGAGGCGCTGGATAGCCTTTACCAATTAAGCATACCCAGAATGTTTCTTTCACCTCTGGATGAAGGAGATGCGGGGAAACAGGCATTTTTTGCTCTTGAGCAAGTATCTTGAGTTTAGCTAAAGATTTACGTACCCAAGCCGAAATAATCGGATTTTCAGCGAAAGTATCAGTTGTGATTACATGGATATTTTTTGTGCGTTTTTCGATCGGAAGTGCTGCTATCGCGTTCCAGATAAGCTGCAATACTGCGGTGCTATCTTTCCCGCCACTCCAACCGATTAACCAAGGTATAGCGTCTAAGCAGTATAATTCTTGAATTTCTTTAGTTAGCTCTTTTATCTCTTCGAGTAACTCCGGAACAGTTCGCGGTTCAAATAATAACATCTGTTGAACTTCTATCACGTTATAAAACTCCTATCTTGCTAATTTTGGATTTTTATGATACAATCTGCTTGCTAGCATACTGATCCATGTGTATCTTGTTATTTGCCCTTTTGCACAATAGCATCCCTGGTTCACGTACAGTCAAAAAGTTATAATAATTAAATAATTTTTTACCCGCATTATGCCAGAAAACAACTACCCAGAGACAGATTCGATCCAGAAACTTGACGAAGTTCTAGAGCCTTACTTTGCCAAGTACCACCGTCAGAAGTGCTATCCTGGGCTAACTTTTCAGCAGGGGAAGCGGAAGATGGTGCAAATCAATATCCCGGCTGATGACTTGCCTACTCTCCTCCAGGCAAGACCATCAACTGGCAACGATCCTGATTCGGGCAAAAATCGCCCAGAGATAAAGGGTCATGCTGAGGAAGTAAAACAATATATTCTTAAGCGCGCTAGAAACGATCAACCCTGGATTTTGGGTACACTGACAGCAAATATCGATCCTGAAAAGATTGACATTATAGAACTAGGTCGAGGGATTTGTCTAGTAGTTATTCATCGTGGTGTTAAGTTAGATATTACTGATGGACAGCATCGCAAGCGCGCTATTCACGAGTTAATTGAAAGTGGTGACGGCGAGTTAATAGGTGATAATGATTTCCCTATTACGCTGGTTTTAGAAAAAGATTTTAACCAGTGTCAGGCGGATTTCCGAGATATGGCGCAGACCAAACAACTGGATAAATCATTGCTTGGGAGCATCCCACTTTTGCAATCAGTATAAATACTCAGACAATTGTCTGTCTGACTAAGTTGATGGCATAATAGAAAGCAAATAAATTACCATAATC
>NZ_JAEQCX010000039.1:0-55112 GCF_020738035.1 Microcoleus sp. PH2017_28_MFU_U_A | reverse complement strand
TTCTTTATTAAGCTTTGTTAAATACAGAAGGCGGTTGAAACCGCTACCGACTTATCCCCATGTCTAAAGCCAGGGGCTTGCGTCTCGCTCTTTGGTCAATTGTCAGTTTTCAGTTGTCATCAGGAACAAATAAAAATTCCTCAACAACTAATAACCAATAACCAATAACCAATAACCAATAACAATTTAATCTACCATCGAAAACGTCAATTCTCCTTCACAAACTTTTTGTCCGTCCACTTCTGCAATCGCCTGCATTTTTCCGAAGCGGCGGCGTTTTACCCAGAGCAATTCTACAGTCATCAGCAACCGATCGCCCGGTACAACCTGACGGCGGAATTTGACTTTATCAATGCCGGTAAACATCCACAATCCTTGCTCAATGTCCGGTAACTGACCGAGAACCATACCGCCAACTTGAGCCATCGCTTCGACAATTAAGACACCCGGCATAATCGGTCTTCCGGGAAAATGCCCTTGAAAATGTGGTTCGTTGAAAGTCACATTTTTAATTCCTACAGCCCGCACTCCCGGCACGTAATCAACAATCCTGTCTACGAGTGCAAAAGGATAGCGGTGAGGCAATATTTTCTGGATTTCTTCGAGAGTAAAAGTAGATTTAACCGCTGGAGAATTCTCACCGTTTTCTGTGGAAACGGATTCGGAATTAGCAGTATTGAGGGTGTTAACTTCAGTCAGCGTGGACATTGCTTGAAGACTTTTGAGTGTGGTATGAAAGAAGGAAGATGGAAGAAGGAAGAAGGAAGAAGGAAGATGGAAGATGGAAGATGGAAGATGGAAGGCTTTAGTTATCGCCGCAAGAGAACAGATTCACTGCAATGGTTTCAGCAATTAAGAATGTTCTAAGCGCCTTGGCCGTTGCTACATAAACGCAAGGGATCGCGTCTTTGGTTGTGAATTGTAACTGCAAACTATAACTGTATATAGCCTGGAACCTTTTCTAACTTGTCTCCAGCACGGCTGAAGCTTGGGAGTTCAGGGCTTTGGCAAGTTGGACGTGGAGGTTGTGACTGGCTTTGTAAGCCAAGTAATGAGCTTTTGGCAAAGTTCCCAGCAGGCTGAGGTCGCCTACTAAGTCTAAGATTTTATGCCGCACTGGTTCGTTGGCAAATCTCAAGGGCGGGTTGAGCCAGCCGGATCGATCGCAAACTAGGGCGTTCTCTAGGGTACCACCTTTGATCAAACCTGCTTGTCGCAATTGTTCAACTTGGCGGGCAAGTCCAAAAGTGCGGGCTGGGGCGATCGCGCTGGCAAAACTTTCTACCTCTGGCGACCAACTGTACCATTGATTGCCGATCGCCTGTTCCTCAAAATCAATTCCGTAACTAAACCGAGTTTGAGCCGACGGTAGGGCGGCGACAAAAGCATCCCCGTGACGCACCCAAATCGGCTCAGTCAGGACGAATGAGGGATTTGGCTCTTCCTGGCATTCTTGAGGAATTAGGCCACTATGGGCGATCGCCTCTACCCAAACCAGAGCCGAACCGTCCAGCAGCGGTACTTCTGGCCCATCAACCTCAATTCGAGCATTATCCGTTCCCATCCCCACCAAAGCGCCTAATAGATGCTCTACAGTGCGAATTTGATCACCTGTCGCACCAGCCAATTCAGTAGAAAGTGCAGTCTGACAAACCGCCTCAATTGTTGCCGGAATTATCGGAGCACCGGGCAAGTCAATTCTGACAAAATAGCGGCCTTCTCCCACCGCAGCGGGCAAGACTCGGACGCGAGTTTGTTCGCCGCTGTGCAAACCAATTCCCGACACTTCAAATTTAGATTTTAAGGTACTTTGAGTCATGGAAGAAGGAAGAAGGAAGAAGGAAGAAGGAAGAAGGAAGAGGGAAGAAGGAAGAGGGAAGAAGGAAGAGGGAAGAAGGAAGAGGGGGAGAGAGGGAGAATCAGTAATTAGCGATTACCAATTACCTTTTCCCCAATTACCTTTTCCCCAATTACCAATTACCAATTACCAATTACCCATTACCCCTAACTAATGACTAATGACTACTGACTAATGACTCTTCAATTAGAATCGCTCGCCAATCCCAAAGTGAATTTGATTGTCCCCGCCGTCGTTGATACCGTAATCGATCCGGATCGGGCCTAAAGGAGATTGAATCCGCACGCCGAGGCCGTAACCGTAACCGCTACCGGGCTTTCTGCGAACACCAGCCGGGTCGCCGGGGACATCTTTGCCCGTGCCCAAGTCGGTGCCTGCATCCAAAAATAGCGCTCCGCCGATAAACGAAATAATCGGGAAACGGTACTCCACGCTGCCTTCTAGGAAGCTGCGGCCGGCTCCGATTTCGCCTTCGTTGTATCCGCGCACAGAGTTGGCACCACCTAAGGCAAAGGCTTCGTAGGGAGGCAAATCTCCGAATACGGTGCCGGCTTTGAAGCTAAATGCCAGGGTTTGGGGGCCGGGGGTAAAGTTTGTGTACTTGACTGGTAGATAAAAGCTGTAGCTGGCACGCAGGCGGTTGAGCAGGATGCTGCCGGAACCTACAGGAATTGATTGTTCCATGCCAAATCTGAGCAGGGAACCGCTGGTGGGGCGGAGTGGGTCGTTGCGCCGATCGCGCACAGCACCTGCTTGAATGGTTGTCAAGTCATCGGAACCAGAGTTGCTAAAACTTAGCTGGTTGCCGAGTGCATCCTCGGATTCGCGCCGGCCTTTGCGATCGGTAATTGAGACTCGCTGGTATTGCAAACCGAGTGAAGCTGTCCACTCAGAATCTGCAAAAGGATCGCGCGACAAGGGACGGGTAAAATTGATGCCGCCACCGGTGCGGACGATGCGGGGTCGATCGTCATTTGCCAATCTGACTTCCCTCTCGCCGCCGTCAAAAATCACGCTGATCGATCGCCTTCTAAAAATATTAGCCGTGAAAGAAGTTCGGTAAGGATCGCCCGCAATCCAGGGATCGGTAAAACTCAAGTCAAACAGGGTTTGGCGTTCCCCGATTTGTACTTCAGCCCCCAATTTTTGGTTCCTACCGTTCAAGTTTTGCTGCTGGTAACTCACCGTACCGAACAAACCCGTCGCGGAACTCAAACCCGCACCCGCAGCCAGAGAACCTGTATTTTTCTCAATGACGTTGACAATTACCCTTGCCTTGCGGGGGTCAGTCGTTCCCGGTTCCAAAGCAAGCCGCACGTCTTCAAAAATCCCCAAACCAAACACTCGCCTCAAATCTCTTTCCGCCTTGGTGCGGTTAAAGATATCTCCGGGCTTGAGTTGTACTTCACGGGTGATCACATAGCGGCGGGTGTTACCTCCGATCGTCTGACCGGTCGCATCCGTTGCCTCTCCTTCCTTGTTCAGGAAGCGGACATCAACGGATTCGATCTGGCCTTCTGCCACTACCAAGGTGACAGTGCCGTCGTCTGCTACTTGTGGCGCATCAGTAATTTGGCCCAAAACATAGCCGTTTTCTTGATACCAGGCATTAATTTTTTTCACTCCCTCCTCAAAGCGGCGGAGGTTGAGAATTTTGCCGTACTGATCGCGGAAGCTATCGTCAATTACGCTTTGGGGCAGCACTTGCTGACCGGTGATTGTCACTCCCCGCAGCACCGGATTTGGCTGCACGATAAAACTCACCCGCACGCCTAAGGGGGTGTCTTCCGGGACTGCACGCACGTTTCTGAAAAAGCCGGTGGCAAAAATGGCGTTGATGTCTTGTTGCAGTTGGCTGCGGTTGGTCGTGCGTCCCGGTTGGGTGCTGATGACTCGGTAAATCTCGCTTGCCAGGTCTCCGGTTGCCCCGGTAACGGTAACTTCGGCAACTAGCACTTGCGGTTCTGCTGCCCCGGCTGGTGCGGGGGCTGGTCTGGGCTGCGGTGTTCCTGGGCCCGAGGGCAATGTCGGAAGGGTGTTAGCCGGCGGTCTGGTCGGGGCCGGTCTGGTCGGGGCCGGTCTAGCCGGGGCCGGTCTGGGGGGAATTTGGGCGTTTTGGACGATCGCCCCTGATTCATCCTGGGCTGGTTTAGGAGAAACTTGGAGGTCTTGGACGATCGCCCCTGATTCGTCCTGTTTCCGAGGCTCTACGGCAACCCAGGTGGGCGAAACACCCGTCTCCGAGGGGGGGAGCGGGCTAGCCACTTGTGCCTCTGGCAGGGCATTTTGGCTGCTAGAGGCGACGGGATTGGATGCAATCTCGGGTTTGAGTTGCACCTGTGCGGGCGAAACCGGGGTTACTGGGTCTGTGACTCGGTTTGGGGGTTCGCGATCGTCTTCTCCTCTGCGAGGGGCCGCCGCTATTTTTAGGGCTGCCGCTGGGCTGCTGTTAGCGGCTGTGCGGTTTTGAGGAGAATTTTGGGTTAATTCTGGAACGGGGCGATCGGGTAATTCGATCGACGGGGCGGAAGGAACGGCAGCCAAAGCTTCCTCTGTTGATTCAGAGTAGGATGTTTGACCACTTGCCGAATTTGATAATCCGAAGGTTGCTGAGACAGTAAAAACTGCCACCAATACAGCAGATAAACGCATTTTTGTTCACTCTTTTGGGCGATCGCACACACGACATTATTTAGTCATCAGTCATTAGTCATTAGTCATTAGTCATTAGTCATCAGTCATTAGTCATTGGGCATTGGGCATTAGTCATTAGTCATTAGACCTCTTCCGTCTTTGAGCGATCCTTCAACCGCAGATGTCAGACAGATAAACACAGATAAACGCAGATGATTTCAGGGTGTTTTCCGATTTTTGCAAGAGGTCTATTAGTCATTAGTCATTAGTCATTAGTGCGAGTCTCGGAGCTCGCGAACAGCATTAGTCATGAGTCATTAGTTAACTGTCAACTGTCAACTGTCAACTGTCAACTGTTTATCTATCCCCCGCTGGGCTGTCGTAGTGTTCCCCAAATTTTAGACTAAGAGTTCAACCTCCCAGATTCATTTGTGAAGTAAATCTAAAATTTAAAATCGACTGACCGCTAAATAACCACACAAAAATAATTACATAAAGACTCCTTACTAGGCAAGAGTTTCAGTCGAAATTTCGTGTAATTAATTCGGAACTACTACTTACTTAATTGATGACTGTTCACGGCTGATTGCTGACATTAAAGGCAGAAGGGGTACAAACTGTGCAATTCTAGCGCATTTCAAGCCTCTATACTTTCTGAGCTAGAACCCGCTGGAGAACTTGCTGGTAAGCGCTTTCTACCGAGCCCAAGTCGCGGCGGAATCTGTCTTTGTCCATCACGCGCGCGTCGGGGTCAGTTTCTGCGTTGTCCCAGAGGCGACAAGTGTCGGGACTGATTTCGTCGGCGAGGATCAGATTTTGATGTTGGTCGATACCAAATTCCAGTTTGAAGTCTACCAGGGTGATGCCGCACAGGGTAAAAAATTCTTTGAGTATTTCGTTAATTTCACGGGCGGCGATCGACAGTTGCTTTACTTGTTCGGGGGTAGCTAGCTGCATTAACTGCAATCTGCCGCGGGTTAGCAGCGGGTCTCCCAGATCGTCGTTTTTGTAATAAAATTCCACCAGCGGCGGATTGATAATTGTACCGAGGGCGATTCCCGTTTGTTTGCAAAGACTACCGGCGGCAATGTTTCTGACGACGACTTCTAAGGGCAAGATGCCGACGCGGCAGACTCGCATTTGGTTGGGGGCGGGCGTGTCGATGAAGTGGGTGGGAATGCCTTTGGCTTCTAGCATCCGAAACAGGTGGGCGGATATGGCGCAGTTAATTTCGCCTTTGCCGGCGATGCTGCCGCGTTTTTGGGCGTTAAAGGCTGTGGCGTCGTCTTTGAAGTGGGTCAGCAAGATTTCGCTGTCTTCGGTGGAGTACAGGATTTTGGCTTTGCCTTCGTAGAGTTTGCGATCGGCTGACATGGCGATTAATAATATAGATGAGTTTGAGATTTTACCGTAGCTCGATCGCAAATTATACCATTTTAGATGTGAGATTTTAGATAGGGAATGCCCGATCGTGTATAGGTTTAGAGCTTACTTACCACAATACTTCGGACAGTTTTTTAACGGCCGTGTAAGCCGAGAGCGAGTAAGCCCTGCCATTTTTACGCATTTTCTGAAACTTAGGGCTGAACTTAAACATTGAAAAAATAGTCCAGCATATGGTCAGTAAGGGTTTCGGAGGCTCGACTAGATCTAAAACTGTCCGAAGTATTGTTACCAGAAAGAATTGGATTAAAGCCGGAACCCTTGTAGGGAGAAATTAAAATCAGACTATTCATTACTTCAATCCTCGGACTTCTGCGTAGAGGTCGCTCTCTGGGGGTCAACTGTCAACTGTCAACTGTCAACTGTGGAAGCCTCCAGATATATACTGCGATCGGCCCAGGCATAAATGATTCTTGACAAAGCACAATAGAGATTAGACCTGCTGGGTTCGCGATCGGTGCTGAATGAAGCTCACCATACAGACTGGCGCTTAAAAAACATCTGTAAAATGGCTGATTTATGGAAGACAAAAAAATTCATATCCTCTTGGTAGAAGATGATGAGGTGGATGTGATGAACGTCCGGCGAGCGTTCAAAAAAAATAACATTGTTAACCCCCTCTACTTGGCTGCAAACGGATTAGAAGCTCTGCATATATTGCGCCAAGAAAGCAAAACAGAGCCTCCAATGCCTCAAGCGCGCCGGTTAATTTTGCTAGACTTGAATATGCCGAGAATGAACGGGATCGAGTTCTTGCGAGAATTGCGGCTGGATGAAAAATTGAAGTCGATTCCAGTGATAGTCCTGACAACTTCTAATGAAGATAGAGACAAGGTAGAAGCTTATAATTTGAATGTAGCTGGTTATATTCTTAAGCCCGTCACTTTTTCTAACTTTGTGGAAGTTATGGCTACCCTCAACAAATACTGGATGCTGAGCGAAATTCCCTAAGCCATAGAAAAGAGAACAGCAAAATTTCAAGATGGCTGTTGTGATTTTGGGAGCGGTATAGCGGTTCTCAAAAAAGTGAGGTATGCCTGCGTGCCCTATGCCCTATGCCCTATGCCCTATGCCCTATGCCCAATCGTCCGCGAATCTTTCTGAGAAAGGCTATACCTTTGTTTTAGATACTTTTGGGATGCCGCAGTTTTTTTCAGATTAATTCACAATTCGGTTGTTATGGACAAACTTATCAAAATTCTGATAGTTGATGACGATGAAGTCGATCGCATGGCGGTCAAACGCTCGCTCAAGTCTGCTCGGGTTTCGGTAGAAGTTACTGAAGCCGAAGACTGCGCCGATGCTCTGGCAAAATTATTGGTGAGGAAAAGTTCTAGTATAGCAGCGGCGAAACTCTCGCATCCAGATAAATCTCAAAAGTTAAGCGAGGTTGAGGAAACAGACAATTCGCTGCTATTAAATCAGATATTTGACTGCAAATTTGACTGCGTATTCCTAGACTACCGCTTGCCAGACGGAGACGGACTGAGTTTGGTAAAAAATGTACGGGAATCTGGGCTGAAAGTTCCGTTAATTGTACTTACCGGGCAAGGCGACGAACAAATTGCTGTGGAATTGATGAAGGCGGGAGCTTCTGATTATATCGCTAAAGGCAAGATGTCTGCTGAGAGTTTGTCGCGCAGTTTGGAGAATGCCCTTCGCGTTTACCGCGCCGAATCTCAGGCGTTTCATGCCAGTCAACAACTTAAGGAAAGCGAGGAAAGGTACAGGTTAGTTTTAGAGGGTGTAAATGACGGAATTTGGGATTGGGATTTAAGTAAAAATGAGGTTTATTGGAACGATCGCCTTTTGGAAATTATCGGTTTGCCGCGAGAGCAATTTGGCAGCACGATGGATGCTCTCTACAGCCGCCTGCACCCCGATGACAAGGACGGCATCGTCCGGGCGATCGCAGCTCATCTAGAACAAGCGATCGACTACAATGTAGAATTCCGGCTGCTGCACTCCTCAGGAGCTTACCGCTACTGCACTTCCCAGGGCAAAGCCCAGCGAAATTCCCAAGGAAAAGCGCTGCGGATGGCCGGCATGATTAGCGATATTACCGATCGCAAACAAGCCGAAGACGCGCTAGAAAGAGAACGGCAGCAACTGAAACAAATTATTACCTGCGTGCCGGTAGCAATGGCGATGTTCGATACCCAAATGCGCTATTTAGCTAACTCTCACCAATGGCTGACTCAATTTAATTTCGAGTGGCAGTCCCTGACAAATCTCAGTCATTACGAATTGTTTCCAGATACGCCAAATCGCTGGAAAATGATGTATCAAGAAGTGTTAAAGGGTGAGGTAATTTCTGTGAGCGAAGATGCTTGGGAACGAGCAGACGGCTCTGTTATATACCTGCGCTGGGCAGCTCACCCTTGGTACAATCCCGACGGCCAAGTGGGGGGAATGGTAATGGTAGCCGACAAGATTAATGAGTTGGTGGAAGCCCGAGAAACTGCCCTAGAAGCGAGCCGGGTAAAGTCGCAGTTTTTGGCGAACATGAGTCACGAAATTCGCACTCCGATGAATGGCGTTTTGGGCATGGCTCAATTGCTGCTGCGCGCTCCTCTGGAACCAAAACAGCGGGAGTCGGCTCAGACTATTTACCGCAGTGCTGAACATTTGCTGAGCGTGATTAATGATATCCTCGATTTTTCTAAGATAGAAGCCGGAGAAATGCGGCTGGAAAAGGCAGATTTTGATTTGCATAGCTGCCTGGAATCGGTGATAGAAATGGTTGCACCTTTGGCTGAGGAAAAAAATATTGAATTGAATTTTTTAATTGACAGTGCGGTGCCTAAAAAGTTGGTGGGCGACTCGGGCAGGTTGAAGCAAATATTGCTCAATTTGACGGTAAATGCGATCAAATTTACCGATCGCGGCCAAGTCTTAGTTCACGTGACTGTGAAACGGGGCAACCGATTGGCAGACGGCAGACAAGGAGAAAGTTTGCTATTTTCGGTGCGCGATACTGGCATTGGAATTTCGCCGGAAGGGCAGACAAAACTGTTCCAATCTTTTTCTCAGGTAGACGCTTCTCCAACTAGGGCTTACGGCGGGACGGGTTTGGGTTTGGCTATTTGCAAGCAGTTAGTCGAAATGATGGGAGGTGCCATTGGGATTCGCAGTTTTCTCGGCAACGGTTCGACATTTTGGTTTGCTGTACCTTTGGAAAAACAGTTGCAAGTTGAGCCTCAGACTGCCGAACTTGCTCTTAAGAAGCTGTTAGTAGTCTCGGGAAGCGCTTTGAAGAGGGCGGCGGTGCGATCGCTCGCTCAAAGGTGGGGCGCCCGCTGCTACGAAGCAGAAAGCGCTGCTGCTGCTTTGACTTGGTTGAAAAATGCCAATAGTAGCATTTCTGGGCATTCAGAGGAAGGCGAAAAAAGCTGCGATGCGGTGCTGGTGGACTTGCAAATGCCGGATTTGGATGCTGAGGAATTTGCCCGGAAAGTGCGATCGACCTCGACATTTGCCTCGTTAATCGCCATGACTGCTTTGCGGGAACAGCGAAAAGCTGAAGCACTTTGCTGTCATGGTTTTAGCGGCTATTTAATCGAGCCGGTGCGGCCTTCCCGCTTGCTTGAAGCTTTGCTGGCATCGGTTAAGGGAACGGGAGAGTTTGACAGCTTGGAGGCTGCTAATACTTGCAAATTACTAGGAGTCAATTCTCGATATGTTACTCCCTATTCACCCTCATCTCTGAGAATATTGCTGGCGGAAGACCACCCGATCAATCAACAAGTTATTGTCGAACAGTTGACAGCTTTAGGCTATCATGCTGACTGCGCCTCCAACGGTCAAGAAGCGCTGGACTTGCTGGCACAAAAAAGCTATAATTTGGTGTTGATGGACTGTCAAATGCCAATACTTGACGGTTATGAAACGACAAAAAAGTTAAGGGAGCGAGAAAAGGGCGATCGGCATACTTTTGTGATTGCTTTAACGGCTCACGCTATGCCGGGAGAACGAGAAAAGTGTCTGGCGGCGGGGATGGATGATTATCTCAGCAAACCTGTAGATTTAGATACTTTGGCCGTGGCGCTGAAAAAATATGAATCCCAAAATGTTGAGTTTAAAAATAAGTATGGAGTTAAAGGTATTAATTTGGTACAAAATCCTCAATTAGAAACAAATTATCCAGAAGTTTTGGAAGCAGCAATGCCTGTGGCTGTGCCGGCACCAAGGGCGATTCCCTGCGGGATAGCTTCGCTTCACGAACTGCAAGCTTGGGAACACGCAGACTGCGACGGACTGTTCGACCAAAGCAGATTGCAGCAACTCGGACAGGTTAATGTCAAATTGCCCGAGCGACTCTTGCAAGCATTTGTGGGAAACGCACAAGCTGATGTGGCTGCTGCCAAAATAGCCGCAGAAGCTAAAGATTGGTCAACTGTGGAATATCAAGCTCACCGTCTCAAGGGAACTTCTGCAAATGTGGGAGTTGCTCAGATGTCGGATTTAGCAGCACAATTGGAGCATCAGGCGCGAGGCTTTCAATCTCAACCGCCAGCTTCGGGATTGTCAACTATTGAGAGGGTTGAAAGCATATTAGCGAGTTTGTCCAGTCATTTAGCCAGAGTTCAAGAGTTTGTGGAAACTCGAATGTTTGGTTAATATTTAAGTTGTTAGATACGTCGGCAATTATAGTCGGCGATTAAAATCGCACGCCAAACAAACGATGTCCGCGACTCGACTTCGCTCGCCGAACACCTCGGCTGACTCAAGAAAACAAGGTAATTTTAACCGCACGGTCTAATTATCTTCAACCCGCGCACCATCCGGGTTTTGTCTGTATAGACGCGGTTTCAACCGCCCAGTCTTTAAGAAAAAATCGATGAGTTAACCTATGACTTACGATACCGATACAAACCCTGTTTCACATAGCGAACCATTAGAAAATAATGGAGAAATTCTAACGCCTTTGATGGCTTTTGCTCGGGAAGTTTTATTACATGAAAACAATCCTCTTGCTGGGGAAAGTTATGTAAATGCTGTGCCATGTGCGCCCGAAGAAATCAATGAATTTTCTGTTGATAGTCTGGTGGCCAAAATAGCTCGGTGCTGTCGGGAAAGCAAAATAGGCAAAAAATTACCAACGGCTTTTTACGTTCACGTTTCGGCATTGTCAGCACTCAATCCTGTCTTGGTAATTTACGAAAATTGTGCCAGACGCCATCTCGAAAATATTGATGAAGCAACTTTAGTTAAGTTTTCCCTCAATCAACCTAAAATATCTTATCTTTTTTACCCCGATTTCGATACAGACGCTCACCCTGCTTTACAAACCAGCATCCAAATTAATCTGGAAACAGCGGAAGTTAAATATTTCGATTACAGCAACAGTGAAAATCCCCCGGTTTTGCACCGCAAAGAAACTTTTGTGACACCGGATTATCCCAATTACGAGAAGTTTGCTCGACTGACTCGCTGCGAGGAAGGATGGGGACTGCTGGACAATACAAGCGCGATCGGCACTCGCGATGGTTGGCTTAAATATTTGGGATATTGCGGTGTTGAAATCCACGATCATGCTGTTGTCGAGCGTTTGAAACAGGAGAATAGCGAGTTATCAATTCCCAAGATTGAGCGGCACAAAGCTGCGATGGTACGCAACTCTATTTCTAAACCTGTGCGTCTAGTTTTGGAATCTGATTTGTTTGTTGATGGAATGACTTTTTTTGATTACGGCTGTGGCTACGGTGGCGATGTTAAATATATTGCCCAAGAGGGTTATGTTGCTGCGGGTTGGGACCCATACTATCAGCCGGATACTCCGCAAATTGGTGCGGATATTGTGAATATTGGTTATGTAATTAATGTGATTGAATCTTTGGCGGAACGCCGAGAATCTTTGCTAAATGCTTGGGAATTAACTAAGAATTTATTGGTGGTGGCGGCTCAGGTTTTGATTGATGATGGCGATAGAGGTCAAATTGCTTACGGGGATGGGGTGATCACTTCTCGCAATACTTTTCAGAAGTATTACGAGCAGGAAGAGTTGAAGGTTTATATCGATCAAGTTTTGAATGTTGATGCGATTCCTGTGGCTTTGGGAATCTATTTTGTGTTTCGGGATGCGGCGGAGGGTGAGGGTTTTCGGGCTTCTCGGTTTCGATCGCGCTTATCGACTCCCAGAGTGCGATCGCAAGTCAAGCGCTTTGAGGATTACGAGGAAATGCTGGCTCCTTTGATGGCGTTTGTGAGCGATCGCGGCCGCCTCCCGGTGAAGGGCGAATTAGCCGAAGAAGCGCCAATCAAGGAAGAATTTCACAGTTTTAACCGCGCTTGGCGGGTGATTTTGCAAGCAACGGATGCGGATGATTGGGAGACTATCGCCGACAAGCGCCGCCAGGATTTGCTAGTATATCTCGCTCTCAACGGTTTAGGCGATCGCCCTCCGATGCGGCGGCTTCCGGCTCAAATCCGCAATGACATCAAGGGTTTGTTTGACAGTTATCACAGGGCTTGCACTTTGGCAGATTTAATGCTATATAGCCTGAGCAAACCGGATATTGTGGCGGACTGTTGCGAGGATAGTGCGATCGGCTACAAACAACACGGTTCCCTTTCGGTTCACGTCTCTGCATTAGAAGAACTAGACCCTTTATTGCGACTCTACGAAGGCTGTGCCAACCGGACAATCGGCAGACTTGACGGCGCGACAATCATCAAATTTTATGCTAATAAACCGAAAATTTCCTATTTATTTTATCCCGATTTTGATACCGATCCACATCCAGTTCTTCACACTTCCATGCACATCAATTTGCGCGGTCTTTCTGTCGGCTATCAAGACTATTCTAATTTGTCTAATCCGCCAATTTTAGTTAGAAAAGAAGCTTTTGTATCATCTAGTTATCCGCATTATCAGAAGTTTGCGAAGCTCAGTCGCCAAGAGGAAAAGTTGGGAATTTTTGATAAGTCCGGTGGATTTAAGGAGCGGGAATTGCTGAACTGTTTGGAGGAAAGTTGCGTCAAAATCAAGGGTCATCGCTTGTTTTGGCGATCGGATTCCGACCCAGAAAAATTGAAAATGCTGCAAACAACTGCGTCGGAACGTCATCAGCAAAAGATTGAGGTTAATGCGGGAAAGAGTGAAGGAACCGCAGAGGACACAGAGAGCACAGAGGATGGAAAAGAAGAGGGAGAGGAATAGGAATAGTCATGGAAACGGAGTATAATTTTAGTCGAAATGAGGAGACGGCTTGGCCTTAGTCCCTACAATTAATCACGGTAGGGACTAAGGCCAAGCCGTCTCCTCTTATCATTCCGGTGTAACCGGAATTGATATGACATCGGTGCAACCGGAATTGATATGACATCGGTGCAGAGATTCAAGAATATGCCGCAAACAACCCGGTTTCCGATCAAAACCCTACATCAAATCAAGAGATATTGACGAAACCGGGTTGTTTATCCCAGCGGATAAGTTCCTAAGTAGATGAGCAACCAAGTCCTAAATACTGATGAAATTTTCTGCTGTCAGGCTGGCTGGTGTAATTTGAGATTGTCCTGTTTGTAGATTATTCACACGAGCGATCGTCCGCCCCGTTGATCTGAGTGTAATCAGTAGATCGCGATCATTGTTAATAGCGATTGCTCCTGACCACGGAGCAAACTGTCTGTCAAGTAAATCATTATTTGCCCGATTATTAGCAACCTCTCTTGGTATAGTTGAGATTTGTAGGTCGTTGAACGATAAACCACCGCCAAGAGCAATCTTGTCTTCACCGAGAACGAAGTCAAATAAGTGATCGAAAGAGTTGGTAGCTAGCTCATTTTGAACCACAAAGGTGTCTCGTCCGGGGCCACCTGTCAAAATGTCAAACCCCCCATCACCAGACAAGAAATCGTCTCCATCACCTCCAGAGATCCGATCGTTGTCTCGTCCGCCAAACATTCGATCGTCACCTCGATCGCCAGTCAGATCGTCTGTGCCAAGATTGCCGAAAATCAAGTCGTTATCCAATCCCCCGGAGAGCTCATCTCCATCTTGGCCACCATAGATCGTATCGGAACCTGCCCCGCCCCGTAGCGTGTCACGGCCAAGATTCCCGAACAGCTCATCATTGCCACCAAAGCCATTGATGAAGTCATTGCCACCGAGGCCAAAGGTGCGACGACCATTATCAGTGTCAGTGATAACATCATCACTATCCGTACCCTGTGCATTGGGGTCAGCAGAAATGTTGATCCGAGCCATTATTTCTCAATTGTTTAAGGTTGAACGGATACATCCTAACCGATTCGGTGGACGAACCAAGACATCTGTACGATCCCAGGAATCGCCAATGCCGATCGTGGTTCAAGTCTTTGAAGGAGGCAACGTAGAACTCCGCAAAGTAAATATGGTCTAAGAAATCACTGCACCAGACCGTACTATGATAACGTATTGACATTGTAAATACATTTTACCTATACTAAGGAGTATGAATGTATACTTCATGCTCAATGGCATTACCTTTGTATGGGATGACGGAAAAGCGCGGATTAATCCCCTAAATCATGATGGGATTACTTTTCAACAAGCTGCTGAATCCTTCTTTGACCCATTTCTAGTTGTCGTTGATGCCAGCCGCAATGACGAAGCGCGTGATGCTGTGATTGGGCTAGATAGTCGGTGGAATCTATTGTATGTGGTTCACATTGAGCGTGAAGAGAATGTCATTCGGATTATTTCAGCACGTAAAGCAACTCGTCAAGAGAGGGCAGAGTATGAAAGTTGAAGCATTAAAGCAGCGATTAAACCGCAACCGTCCAATGACTAGCGTGACTATCCGTATGCCCGAAGATGTTGTGGAAGACCTGAAGAAAGTTGCACCATTGTTGGGTTTTTCGGGTTATCAGCCATTAATTCGTGCTTATATTGGTCAAGGTTTGCGCGTTGATTTAGAACGATTTGAGAGCGAGACAGTGACAGCCCTAGTCGCAAGTTTGAAGCGTCGAGGTGTCAGTGATGCAGTGATTGATGAGGCATTAAAGGAAGTCCTTCGTGCTAAATCCTGTTAATAGAGTAATAGTCATGGAAATGGAAGAATACTTAAAAGTGAGTGAGTGAATTTATTGATTGGCAACATCCCAAAATTATGGAATGTGCTAAACAAATCGCATCGGGACATGAGACACCAACGGCGATCGCCAAAGCGTGTTTTGAGTGGGTGCGAGATGAAATTAGTCACAGTTATGACTATCAAATGAGTCCTGTTACCTGTCGAGCTTCAGATGTTCTTCAGCACAAAACAGGTTATTGTTATGCGAAAAGTCACCTGTTAGCAGCGTTACTCAGAGCAAATGAGATTCCGGCAGGCTTTTGTTACCAGCGGTTGAGTATTGATGATCGAGGTGCGCCGTACAGTTTGCACGGTTTGAATGCCATTCATTTGCCAGAAGTTGGTTGGTATCGAGTTGATGCCAGAGGTAATAAAGAAGCAGTCAACGCTCAATTCACTCCACCTCAAGAACAGTTAGCATTTAAGATTCAGTTTCCTGAAGAGGCAGATTTTCCAGCCATATTCTCAGAGCCACTTCAAGTCGTTATAGAAGCATTACAAGGACAGAATACATGGGATGATATGCCTCGCAATCTCCCAGACATTTCGTTGGAGTCTGCGAAGAGTTATGGCTTGTGGTGATATAACACAACACGGCATCTCATTACAAAAGTCACTGTCTTATGAACGCAGACGATCGCAAAATGATGCTGACACACTACCACCACATGGCTTGGAATGCGCGTTTGCGATCGTCAACCGGCTCTCCGGTTCTCACTACAATGATCTCAGTATTCGTAACTCTGCTTTCACTCGCTTTAGTGTGGGCCAGCGGAGCGACTAATCGGGGCTCCATTCCCGCATTCAATTCTCTTCCACAATGGGCCTGGTTCGGTGGGGTTTTTGCAGCATACTATCTTGTTGCATCATTGATCGCAATCCCGAAATTAGGTGTGGCGGTGGTTTTTTCATTGGTGATTGCCGGACAGATGATTGCGGCACTTGTCTTGGATTCTACTGGCGCATTTGGTGTTACCCAGATTTCTCTCAGCGTGTCTCGCATCTTAGGAACTGCATTATTGCTGATTGGAGTAATCCTGATTCAAAAACAGTGAGAATGCCTAATTTAGACGCACTAAGGAATGAGAATTAAATAACTTATAATTTGATGATTATTGTGGGATGGGCCAGAAGAACCCGTCCAGAAAGAACGGGCTCTCCCGCCCATCCCACAAACTTGTGTAAATTATTTAATTTGCGATCCTCAGCGTGGGTGTGACGATTAATCCATCACCTAATAGATTGCGATCGGCGCTGACTTGATGTTGCTTGCTAGCGATCGAGCGGACTAATCACTCCCTACGACTAATGCTTGACCCGCACTCGATCGCGTGCAGGTCTAAATAATAATGCCCGAAATTTTCCACATAACACCACGATTTGGGTGATTGGGCAGAAACTTTCGGTCTAATCAGATAAAATAGGGATTTTAGGCATAAACTTTCGGCTTTTGAACCCATATAGGGTGTTTAGCCAGAAACTTGACAATCAGCCTAAACGGCCTGTAATATTAGATATACCAATCCTAAATGATTTGCTGGCATTATACGCTAGTAAAACGCTTACACTGCAAAGGTTCTGGCATCCATCAATTTTTCGACTGATTTAGGGCTGCTATAGTTAGGTTTTATCTGTTTTGAGGAAGGATTATAACTATGTCTGATTACCAAATTGAGAATGTTGTCCTTGGATTTGCAACTAATCTAAATCCAGAGAGACTAGAGGTATTTGCAAAAACTCTTCGTAGCGTCTATGCTCCTCAAGTATGCGACTTAGTCATCTGCACGAATAATGTTAACAATCAGCTTTGTGAAATTTCCAAAGAGTATTCGGTAACATTTTCATACACTCCAAATACCTATTCCTTTAGTGTAAATAAGTTCTCGAAGCTTCTAAATAGAAGCATACTCTACCCAACAAAATGGCTGGCACTATCAACTCAAAATATACCGTCATTAAGAATTATATTTTACGAAATGTACGTTCAACTATTGAAGCTATGGCATCATCCTCATTTTGTCCGGTGGTTCACTTACAGAGACTTCCTAAAAACGAATCCACAGTATAAGAAAGTCTTTATGTCAGATGTAAAAGATGTAGCTTTTCAGTCACCCTTTTTTGATAAGGTAGATTCCTCAGAATTACACTTTTTTAAGCAGGATGTCCAATATGGAGGTGACGATTACTGGGATACAAAGTGGTATGGCGATAGCTACGGTTCCAAGGCTTTGCAAAAGGTGGTAGGCAAACCAGCTATTTGCATTGGCACAATTATGGGAAGCTTCAAGGGAGTCGATGCTTTCCTTGAAGTTCTATGTGCAGAAATTTTGAAAACTCCCTTTATTGGTATCGAGCAATCAGTCTTTAATCATCTTTTCTATACTGATGGGTTTAATAATATTCCGTTTGAAGTTCATGAAAATGCCGTAGGCCCTGTACTAACAATTGCTGGCGAATCCTTGAATCGCTTTAAAGTTTGTCCTGATGGAGTATTCACTGTAGATGGGAAGTTGGCTTCGGTCATACATATGTATGACCGACATCAAGAAACTTTCGATTACTTCTCTAGACTATTGGGATACGAAATCAAACAGGAAGGTCTAGCGAAATGATCGAACTTATTCTCTGTATAAGGGTATAATTTTTGTGTTGATGCGCGATCGAGGTATTCTGGAAGCCTTGACCACTGATAGACACTTTGACCAAGAGGGTTTTACTCGTCTGTTGCGATCGGCAGACTAACACTAATACACGCAGAAACTCTCTTTGGTCGCGAACAACCAGCGGTTGGGTACTTCGCTTTCATCATGGTACACCATTTCAACCATGAATGAAGACTGATATCGCGATCGCACCACAATGATGAATTCAATTGCCTATCGACCTCCGCAGCTTGGGGACGAACAAGAAATTAGTGCTTGTATGTGGGCTTCTGCGGATCTATGGGAGCTCACAGATGGAACACCAGAAAGCGTTGCCGAATGGAAAAAGATTTCTGACCTAGAAGAATTAAGAGCAAGAATCTTTAGTAGCGAGAAAAAGTTAGTCGCTACATGGAATGGGATAGTTGTTGGTTTTATTGCATTTCGGAGAGGGAATCATCTGTCGTTGTTGTTCGTCCGCAGAGAATTTGCTGGGCAAGGAATCGGTAGAGAACTATTCAACAGAGCTTAGGCAGGCAAACTATTTATATTGTGCCTGCGTAAGTCCTGTTAAATTAAGCAAACTTAATCTTCAAATAATCATCCTCCATCTTCGCCCCGGAAGGTTGCAGTGCAGCTAAAGCTTGCGGCAATACCATATTGCGGCGGTGATTCCCAATCCGAACATTCAACTCATCACCAGTTTTGCTCAACTGAATCTGATCCTTAGCAATTCCCGGCAAATACAGTTCTAGAACATATTGATTGTTGTCCTGCACAATCCTAATCGTATTTTCTGTGTAATAAACTTTGCTAGGATCTTCGTCTTTGTAAAGCGTTTCTTTCAAGCGTTCCAAGGCTGGCAAACCGCACATTTCTTCGGAATAAAGCGGCACTTCTTTCACTGGTAGCGGCCGGAAGTTCTCGTGAATTTCCTGCTTGTACTGCTGCTGGTTTTCTTTCCAGCGCTTGAAAAAGGGATCGGTTACTTCTTCGGGAATAATCCGATTTGCTACGATTAAATCTGTGGCAACATTGTACAAACTCAAATAAGCGTGGGCGCGCAAAGACTCTTTAATTACCATTTTTTCGGGATTAGTAATTAACCTGACCGAAGTTACAGTATTGTCAGTTAAAATCTTTTCCAGAGCTTCGATTTGCTCATAAAATTCATAAGGTGCATCCATCACCTCTTTGTTCGGCAAAGAAAAGCCCGCAATTGGTCTAAAAATTGGTTCAACTAAAGGTCTGAGGGCGGCTGATATGCCTTGCAATGGCTTGTAAAATTTTCTCATGTACCAGCCGCCAACTTCTGGCAAACTCAAGAGCCGCAATGCTGTGCCGGTGGGAGCAGAATCGATAATTAAAACATCATATATTCCCTCGTCGTAATGCCGTTTCATCCGCACCAAACCGAAAATTTCGTCCATTCCCGGCAAAATGGCTAGTTCTTCAGCTTGTACGCCATCAAGTCCCTGGGCTCTCAAAACTTCACTAATGTAGCGTTTTACTGCTCCCCAGTTGCCTTCTAATTCTCTGAGGGCATCCAATTCTGCTCCCCACAAATTGGGTTTTACGAGTCGGGCGTCGTGTCCGAGCTCCATGTCGAAGCTGTCGGCCAAGGAGTGGGCGGGATCTGTGCTCAGCACTAGGGTTTTGTATCCCAATTCGGCGCATCGCAGCCCTGTAGCAGCGGCTACGGAGGTTTTCCCGACGCCGCCTTTTCCGGTCATTAAGATTAAGCGCATTGATTTTTGAGCTCGCCTGCAAGTTCTGTTTACTTTTTTATTGTAACGGAATGTAACTTTATGAGACTGAGGCTACAAAATATCAGTCTGTGGGGTACTGGTGGGGCGTCGGCTGGGGTGGCTGGGGTGTCGCTTAAAGGCTTGAAATATGATAGGGGGCGATGATAAATCTTGTGAAGGGCGATCGCGCTTAACATCAAATGCTGTATTGGTATTGTTGCTAAGTTTCCCAGTCCGACAGGGGTTTTCAACCCCTGTCTCATAGCAAAAGTCCTCTGGAAGAGAACTAAAATCATCGCACTTTCCCTCAATATCTACAGTCGGTTTTTAACCGACTGTAGATATTGAGGCAGGGGTTTAAACCCCTGCCGGACTGCGGTAAAGCGCGTATTTGCTGGCACTAAATTATCATCAATTCGTAGTTTTCCCCCCCGCCTTCTGCACGGGAACAGCAACCGCTTGCGGTTTCTTCTTCGCCCCAAACATCCCAAAGAAATCGTGCAGCAAAATATAAAAACACGGAATAATAAACAGCGTCAGCAGCGTCGCCAGCGACAAACCCGAAAACACCACAACCCCCAAAGGTTGCAGAAACTCCGAACCTTCTCCAATTCCCAAAGCGAGGGGAAACAAACCCAAAACTGTGGTAATAGTTGTCATCAAAATCGGACGCAAACGTTGAGGTGCCGCCCTGACAATTGCTGTCGCGCGATCGACCTTTTCGTCTTCCCGAATTTGGTTGGCTAATTCTACCATAATAATGCCGTTATTCACGATAATTCCTACGAGCAAAATTGCCCCGATCATCACCGTCGCCCCGATCGCAGTTTTGGTCACGTACAGCCCGAAAACACCCCCAGCCAACGCCAGCGGCACTGTCAGCAAAATCACCAGCGGATCGACTAGAGAATTGTACTGTACCGCCATCGCGACAAACACTAAAAAAGTCGCCAATCCGCCCAAAAGTTTCAGAGAAGTTTGCAATTGCTGGTTGGTTTCCGCAGCCGAACTCGGCACAATTGTAACTCCTGGCGGCAGCTTTATTTCTGATAAAACTGCATCGACTTGTTTGACAGCATCGCCCAAACTTGCACCGCGATTTAAGTTTCCCACAACTAAGAAAACTTGCCGCTGGTTGAGACGCTGAATTTCTCCCGGCGCTTGGCCGATCGCAATTTTTGCCACATCGCTCAAACGGACGATGCTATTATTGCCAGATAAGGGAATTTGTCCGAGTTGGGCGATCGATTTGACAGAAGTGCGATCGAACTGCACGCGCACGTCTACCAAACGGTTTCCCCGCTGCACTTGAGTCGGAACAGAACCTTCAATTGCTGTTTGAACCGTCTCCCCAATGTCTCGGGCACTGAGCCCGTACAAAGAAGCTCTTTCCCAGTCAGGACGGATTTGCACTTCCGACTGCGGCGCGTCTCCATCCGGCCGAAACCGCGCTAATTTTACCTTTTCATCCAATTCTTTTAATATCTTACGGCCTGCTTCTTGCAATGATTTTTCGGTTGGGCCCTGAAGTATGACATCAATTTCGCCGCCCCTGACTGGGGAATTCGTTAACACTAAACCCCTGATTCCCTCTGGGACTAAGCGCAGGCGAGTGCCTTTTGGAACGTCTATTTTCCTTAATTCCTCAGTCATTCTTTCCGTAAAGGCGATCGTATTTGTGCCTTTTTTCAGCGTAATCGTGCTGCTTCCCCGGAGCAAATTCTCGATCGTATTGTTGCCGAACAGCAGCCCTCCGGCTGTGGTTAAAGTATACTCGGTTTCTGGCTGTGCGAGCAGCAGTTTATCGGCGGCTGCAACTACTTTTTGATTGGTTTCCAAGTTAGTACCGGGAGGAAACAAAGCAAATAATCGGGCTTGGCTGGTATTGATTCTTGGCAATATTTCCTGGGGAATTTGACTTGCCATCACCCAAGTTCCGCAGCCTAAAATTATAAAAGCCAGTGGAATGATAATTAAGCGCAAACCCAGCACTTTTGACAGCACCGCACCGTAAGCCCGCGTGCCGTTTTCAAAGCCGCGGTTGAAATGTTTTATCGGCCCGAATTGACTGACGCCGCTAGAATAAGACATTCCCATCAAGCGAGAAGTCAGCATCGGTACTACAGTTACAGCTACTAGCAAAGATGCTGCTACTGCAAAGCAAATTGTCAAAATTAATTCGCTAAATAGCAGGGAAAAGAAGCCGCCAATCAGCAAAAATGGCAGCACCGATACTAAGTTCGCCGCCGTGGAAGCAACCATTGCTGATTCTACTTCTTGACTTCGCATTACCGACTCTTCTATTGTGAGTTCTTTGCGATTTTTGATTTTGCCTTTTTTGAGGTCGGGGTTGCTGTTTAAACCGACTACAATATTTTCTAAAATAACTACGCTGGTGTCAATTGCCTGACCGATTCCCAAGGCTAAACCGCCCAAACTAAACAAGTTCAGCGACAAGCCGAACAGCCGCATTAAAATAATCGCAGCTAAAGTACACAGGGGAATAGTCAGAGAGATAATCAGCGTTTGTCTGAGGGAACCTAAAAAGAACAAAACGGCGATCGCAGCCAAGACGGCCCCGGAAATTCCCGCATTCGCTACATCGGCTAAGGAATTGCGGATAAAGCGGGATTCGTCTAAGGTAGTAACTACTTTCATGTCTGCCGAAATTAAGCCGGATTCCTGCATTTGTTTGAGGCGATTTTTTACGCCGTCTACAACAGTAATTGTGTTGGCGTCCGGCTGTTTCAAAATGCTGATTTTAACGGCGGGTTTTTGATTGAGAAAAACTTTGACTCGCTGTTCTTCTGTGCCGTCGTTGACTTTGGCAAAATCGCGCAGGTAAACTCGTTTTGGCGGGTTGGAACCGGATATTTGAAAGGAAAGGTTGTTGATTTCGGCGGCTGTTTTAAATCGACCGATTGTGCGAGTCAGCGGTTCGTTGGATTCTTGGCGCAGTCGGCCGCCGGAAGTGTCTAAATTGCGATCGCGCAAAGCACTAAAAACATCGTTAAGATTAACTCCTAAACTTTGCAGCCGGTTCAGGTCAATATTAACTTGAATTTCTTCTTGAACGCCGCCGGAAACGTCAACGGAAGCTACTCCGGGAATTACGTTAATTTCCCTGGCTAATTCGTCATCGGCGAATACTCGCAAATCTACGCCTTGGCGCGAGTCTGAAGTCAGCGCAAATTCGTAAACCGGCTGTTGGGAAGGGTCAAATTTAAATAGAGTGGGGGATGCAACGGTATCGGGAAGTCGGTTGCGAATGCGGTTGACGGAGGCTGTGGCGTCGTTGAGGGCTTGGTTGATATCTCCGCCGGGTTTGAAGAATAAATCGACGCTGACTTGTCCTTCGCGGGTGCGGGAAAACACTTGCGTGACTCCTTCTGTGGCGGAAAGTCCTTGTTCGAGGGGGCGGGTAATTTCGTCAACTGCGACTTCTGGGGAGACTCCCGGTGCGTCTAGGCGCACGCTGATGCGGGGATAGGTGATGGAGGGTAGCAAGTCAACGGGCAGTTGGGTGATGTAGAAAATGCCCACTACGACGATCGCCAATGTCAGCATTATAGTGCCGATGTGGCGGCGGATTGAGATGCTGCTAATGCTGAATCCGGGTTTGTCGGCTGTCATGCGATTTTAGATTAGAGATTTTAGATTAGACTATTGGGGATTATTCGATTTTAGATTGAAAAGTTTAGGGTCTCACTCAGCCTGCGAAGGCATGAATCGGGGGATTGCGACCAACTTCTTTTCGATCGCATTTTATTGTTGATTGGGAGCGATCGACTATTTACACTCCACTTTTTGCAATTATAATAAAATTCAATAAAATGTAAATAAAGTTTTTTTGAATATTCCTTTAGAGGTAGTCGCCCTCAACCGAAATTGACATAAGTTGCGATCGGCTGTTGAATTTCTGTAAGTTATCGCAAATAGGAACAGGCAAGATGCCTGTTCCACAAGAATGTTTATTGATTGTGGAACAAGCATCTTGCATTATCACAAATAGGGGAGCATCTCAGTTTTGCAAGAAGCATTTTTTATCGTAGTGCTGTCCCCGCACAGCAAAGCTTGTACAAGCTTTGCTGTGCGGGGACAGCACTGTAAATGCAAAACTGAGATGCTCCCACAAATAGCAACAGGCAAGATGCCTGTTCCCTCTTCCTTCTTCCTTAATTTACTGTACTTGACTTCCGTGGGCGCGCGGGTCTGAACTGCTTGTTTTTACAGGGCCTGTAGCGGGAGTAAAATCAGAAACTTGACCGGAAGATTGCGAGTGCGGTATTGGTTTTCCTGCAATTAAAGCCTCTAAATTATCTTCCATAATACTGCGCGGTGTTTCGCCGATCGTTTCAGCAACGCTGCTGCCTTTATTATTCAAATAGACAAAGTGTGGAATGCCATCTACTCGATATTTGGTGATTTCTGGCAGCCATTTGTCATTGTCTACATTTAGCATGACAAAATTCATTGGTTCGGCATATTTCTGTTTGATGGCGCTTAAGTCCTTAGCCATTGCTTGACAGCTACCGCACCAATCAGCGTAAAATTCCATGAGTGTTGGCTTGCCGTTTGTTAAGGCTGTTGCTATCGGTGCGGAGGCTTTTGCCATTTCGGTGAGACTGCTTGATGGCGTTTGAGTTCGCACTCCTAAGAAGAGGGATACTGAAAGGGCGATCGCTGCTAATACGATCAATAAGTTTCTGACGCGCGCGGCGGCATTTATTTCGGAATCTGCGGGTGCAGGAGTTGAGTTGGGCGAATTAAGACTCATAAAATAAATTGGGATCTTATTTCTATGTTTTTATTTTTAATAAACACTTTAAATTATACCACATTTTGAGATAATCAGACCAATCTCATCAAAAAATTGGCTGAGGCCAGTAATTAGAGCAAGTGCGCTAAAACAATAAGATAAGAAAGATTGTGTTTGTAAATTACCGAGGTAACAGTGAAAAAACGGGTAACGCTGACGTTTCCACAACGATCGATCCAAATGCCTGTCACCTATCGACTGGCCAAGGATTTTAATGTTGCAGCCAACATTATCCGCGCTCAGGTGGCTCCGAATCAAGTGGGCAAACTGGTGCTAGAGTTATCAGGGGACATTGACCAACTAGAAGCGGCGATCGACTGGATGCGATCGCAAAATATCGGCGTTTCCCTAGCCAGCAGGGAAATACTCATCGACGAAGATACCTGCGTTCACTGCGGCTTGTGCACGGGGGTTTGCCCGACAGAAGCCTTGACCCTTGACCCAGAAAGCTTTAAACTAACGTTTGCTCGATCGCGCTGTATCGTCTGCGAGCAGTGCATCCCTACTTGTCCGGTGCAAGCTATTTCTACTAACCTCTAAGCCCGCACACAAATTTATCGGGTCAGCCGATTTTAGATTTTAGATTGAATAATTTTAGATTTACTCGTAGCGCCGTGAATCTGGAAGTTTAAGCATGAGTCTAAAATTTTGGAATCGACCATTATGAGTGCCGGCAAGCAAATAACCGTTTTTGGGCGGGGTCATCTTTATGTTGCTTGGTTCCCCTAATTTGTATATCGAATGAAACTAAATTCTTGGTTTTCCTTAACTCTACTTTTTGTTACTTATTTCATTTTTGGCTGGAAATTATCTGAATTTGATATTCCCCCGCACCTGACTTGGTTTTTCGCCGTGGCTGCTGTTTTAGTGTTAGCTATCGCGTTGTCATTCCCGCTGAAGGAGATAAAAAGATGGCTCATGCGCTGGTTTTCGAGTGATAGTGGGGCTTTTATTTCGATTATTGTAGGAGCTTTTTTGGCAGTTATAGTTGTTACCTGGATGCACCTTTTTGTGACGGTTTTAGTCTTGACTTCAGCCGGAGCTTTGGCAAGACTAGATATTCAAATGTTTGGGCACCAAAGATGGCGGACTTTTGCGATATTAGCTACTATTTCTTTAACTGGTTTGGGGGTGGGCGGAGCGATCGAGTTTTTGTCAAGAACAGGCAGGCTAGTATTACCTTAATGAGGAACGGGCAATTCACCCAACCAAATTCTACAACTCGCAACGGATATTTAGCGCAAAATTATGCGATCGCTCATCAATAAATACATATCGTTTTTTTCAATACCCACCGCCCCCGACTAAGGTCTTCGGGCCTTAATTCTAGCAGTTTTCAAATTTCATGAGGTAGAGCTTCCCAATTACCAATTACCAATTCCCAATTCCCCATTACCAATTAATGAACCTGGAGTGCAACTGAAAACCACTATGGCAATATCAATCTGTAGCGACTGTTGTTCAAAATCTTATTCCCAAGATCCGTAACTCCGGCAGCCAAAAACTAAATCCCAATAAAAAAGCAGCTTTAGGGAGCTGCTCGTCAGAATGCATGAGGTATTGTTTTTAGAATAGGACAGGTTGAATTCGATCGATCTTGGGTTACATTTTTTGATACGAGAGCATTGATGAGTGAATGGACGATCGCAAAATCGTCACACAGGAGGATAACATCAATGCTAATTTTTCCGACAATGAGGTTAGCGTTTAACTGTCCTTGCGCCCTACAGCCCTTCAGCGGTGGGGCCATTTTATTTTTAGAGAGAACTCAATAGCCGACTTTAACGCATCAGACGAGTCTGCCATTAGTTTTTGCACAAAAGCTCCATCGCTTAATCCTCACACTTAATAAAACTTACGCGCCACATTTATTCAAACCCGGTTGATTCCCAAATATTCGGTGGTAAAACCGACACACTCACCCAGAAATCAGTATTTTTACGGAATTCACAAGTCATCAAAAATCGGCTATTTTCCCAGAAACCCGCTTTATGACTGTCTCAATTGATATCAGACTCTGTTTTAGATCCGAGCGAGCAACCGAGCCAGAGGGTTAGGACGTTTTTAATTGTCGAAACCGTTGCTTTCTTCTTCCGACTTCCCTCTTCCTTCTTCCTTCTTCCTTCTTCCTTCCTCTAGAACTTTTTTGATTTCCTCGATCGCCCGACGCGCAACTTCTTCAGGCCTTTCGCCTCCGGAAATGCCAACTCGGACATCTGCTTGAGCGTAGAAACGCTCTCGTTCGCTCAAAAGGCTTTCCAACTTAGATTTGAGGTCTCCCTCCCGCAGTAGGGGCCGAGTGCTGTCCGATCGCAGTCGATCGCACAATTGGTTTATCGGCACATCCAGCCAAACCACTATACCGTAATGCAAGTAACCCCAATTTGTCGATCGGGCAACAATACCGCCGCCCGTAGCCACGATCGAATTTTGATAAGCAGCCAATTCGCCGAGCACTTTCGTTTCTAATTCCCGAAAAGCCTCTTCGCCTTCGCGATCGAAAATCTCAGCAATTGACTGATTAGCAACTCGCACAATTAGTTCATCCGTATCAAAAAAACGGTATTTTAATTCCCTTGCCAAAATCCGCCCCACCGTGGTTTTGCCCACACCCATCATCCCGACGAGATAGATATTAACTCCCCTCAACAAATCCACCGCCAAATCCTCCAATATTTTGCTATTTTTTCAGGTTAATCGGGCCGTCGCTGGGACGTGAGTCGTCCTCATCAAAGACATCATCCTCATCCAATCCCCAATCATCCTCTGTGTCTGCACTAGGATTTTGGGGTACTTGGGCGCCACCCCCTGGAGGTATGGGATCTTGCGGGGGAACCAGCACTCGATACTCTGCATCGTAGACAGACTCTGTTTGTCCCACCCCCGACTTGCTGGGATCTCGATAGCCATAGGAGTATACTGAGCCAGCCCAAGACTTGCTTTTTGGTTCCTGCTTCGATTCGTAAGCCCTCGGATTTGCTGCTGGAACGTCATTTACCTGCGGTCGATCGGCAAAATCGCGATCGTCCCCCCAATCATCATCGCTGCCGCCAGAGACCGATTTTGAGCCATCTGAAACCCAATCATCTTCATCATCTGCGGCTTGAATAATTGTCGGTTGATTGTAATTCTTGGCAACAGCAGGGTTTGGAGTTTCTGGTTGGAAAGTCTGCGGAGTGTAGCCTGCCGGTGTCCCGTACTCAGTTCGATCGGAAGTTTGGCTATTTTCTGTCTCAAAATCGGGGTCAATCTCCTGTTTTCTGGGAGGAGGAGGAGGCGCGTAAGCTGTTCTCCTGTCTGCTGAGACAGCCTCACGGCTGCGAATGTTGCGCCCGCTGGGAGTTCGTGTTTGAGATAGGTAATTTGAAAAGGAAAGCAAAGCAGAAATCAATAAAGACGTGACAACTCCCGTCCCCATGCTGAGCAAAATCCAGATAGATAAGGGTAAAGCGGGCGATCGAATTCCCAAAAATACCAGCGATAATGCCGGCTCCACATTTTGTAAGGCAAAAATAGTTAGCCCTACCACAATCACGAGCAATAATACAGGACGCATATCAAATTTTAATTGGTAATGGGTAATTGGTAATGGGTAATTGGTAATGGGTAATGGGTAATTGGTAATTGGTAATTGGTAATTGGTAATGGGTAATTGGTAATTGGTAATTGGTAATTGGTAATTGGTAATGGGTAATTGGTAATTGGTAATTGGTAATTGGTAATTGGTAATTGGTAATTGGTAATTGGTAATTGGTAATGGTTATTGGTTATTGATTATTGATTATTGTCAACTATCAACTATCAACTATCAACTGCCAACTGCCAACTGCCAACTGCCAACTATCAACTATCAACTGCCAACTGCCAACTGCCAACTGCCAACTATCAACTATCAACTGCCAACTGCCAACTGCCAACTGCCAACTGACTACTCTTCTTCCTTCCAGCGTTTGAGAGGAACGCAATCAACCCCCAACTGATCTAAAGCCCGAGCCACAACAAAGTCTACCAAATCTTCAATAGTTTGCGGATTGTGATACCAAGCAGGAATCGCTGGCACTATTCTAGCTCCAGCTTCCGCCAACGTAGTTAAATTCCGCAGGTGAATCAAACTAAAAGGGGTTTCTCTAGGTACAAGTACCAATTTTCGCCCTTCCTTGAGCTGAACGTCGGCCGCTCTTTCGAGTAAATCCGAGCTCAAGCCAGCCGCCAACTTGCCTAGTGTACTCATGCTACAGGGAATAATCATCATCCCTTCGGTGCGAAACGATCCGCTAGCAATATTAGCACCAACATCTTGCCAGGGATGACACCGGAGTTTGCCAGAATTGGGTACTCCTGCTTGTTCTCGCCAGAATTCTTCTTGCAAAGTCGGTTCTGCGGGCATTCGGATGTTCTGTTCGCTTTGCCAAACTATGTAGGTAGATTTTGATGCTACCAGTTCGACGGCGCGATCGGCTTCCAACAGATATTTTAAAGTCCGCACGGCGTAAATCAGTCCCGATGCTCCAGTCACTCCTACAATCAGCGGGTAGTTATTTGTCATTTGTTATTTGTTAGTTGTTATTTGTTAGTTGTTATTTGTTAGTTATTAGTTGACTGTGGGAGCATCTCACCTTTTGCAAAAAAGCAATTTCTTCACAGTGCGAGCTTAAGAGCTCGCGAGTTGGATAGATCGCGAGCGGGGACAGCACTATAAAATCAAAACTGAGATGCTCCCGTTGACTGTTGACTGTTGTTAATTATTTTTGGATGATTTATGACTATAGTTTGCTCCCAATTTATCAATACTTAGTTGCTAGACAATGACAACTAAGTATTGAGGAAAATCAACTGTCAACTGTCAACTGTCAACTGTCAACTGTCAACTGTCACCTGACTATTCCTCATCATCAAAAGCTTGGCTGCCGCCGCCAACAGCAACTAAATCAATTTGTTGGCGGTAGTAGTCAACGCTCTTAACTTGAACTTCTACCCGATCGCCCAAACGGTACTGATTGCGGTTTTTGCGACCAACTAGAGTTTGCTGGCGCGATCGATATTCATACCAATCATCCTTCAGCGAAGAAACGTGCACCAACCCTTCAACTCGCAAAAGTTCACTTTCCGGCGGCCGCACCTCAATTTCCACAAAGAAACCGTAAGACTGCACCCCTGTAATCAAACCCTGGAAAGTTTGACCGGTGCGCTCTTTCATCAATCCAGTTTTCTTCAATCCCTGCAAATCGCTTTCGGCATCCTCAGCAACCCTTTCGCGTTCCGTCAGGTGTACCACCGCCGCTGCAAACTCTGTCTCAAACTCGTGGTGCAAGTCTGGCGGCAGGACATTCCAAGTAATTTGACCGTGACAGGAGGAATGGTGCAGGTTGACTTTTTCTTTCGCACGAGTTGTGCGGCTGCTGCGGCCTTGCTCTAACACAGCGTGCAACACCCGCAGCACCAGCAAATCGGCGTAGCGGGAAAGCGGCGAAGTGCAGCGCGTGTAGCCATCTGACAGGGCCAAACCGAAGTGCGGCTTGGGAGTTGTGCTGTAAACAGCGGGCTTCATCGTGTCTTCGAGCAGGTAGGTGAGAACTCTTTCGGACTTGAGGCCGGCAAACTGTTGGGTAAATCGCTGGAAGTCAAAGGGCAGAACTTCTTCCTCGTTTTCGAGATACAGTTCGCCTCCGAGGTTGTTGGAGAGTTTGATGAACTCTTGAATGTCTGCTGGATCTGGCATCGGTTGGACGCGGTAGATTGCTGGCACTCCTAAGGCTTGCAGGTGAGTGGCGACAGCTTCGTTGGCAAGTACGACCAACTCCGAGACTGCCGACTGGGCGGCGGGAGCCGTTGCAAAAGCTCCTAATTCGCCTTCGTCGTCGAAGTGAGAGTTAGCATCTGGCAAATTTAGTTCAAAAGCTCCCCGCTTGAGCCTCGCCTGTCTGGCAGCCTTTGAGGCTGCGGAGATTTGAGCGAGGAAAGGACGGAGGGCGGAGGATAAAGCGGGATCTTCGGCATCGGAGCCTGGTTCGATAATTGCTTGAGCTTGCTCGTAGGTTAGCTGGTAGTCAATGTGAATGACGCTGGTTTGAATTTCGTATTCTAGGAGTTCTCCTGATTCGTCTAGGGTGAGCATGATGCTGAATGCCAGCCGTTCGGTGTCTAGCAGCAGGGAGCAGCGCTCGTTGAGGAGTTCTGGCACTACGGCGATGATTTTTTCTCCCAAATGGGCTGCTGTGCCTCGTTTGCGGGCTTCGCGATCTAGGGGAGTTTCGGGCTGTACGTACTCGGCGGCGTCGGTGACGTGGATTCCAACTTGCCAGCCGCCGGACTTCAGACTTTCGATCGACAATGCGTGTTCTATTGGCGGATCTGAGAGGAATGAGGTCGGGTCAAACTCGTTTTCGGTTGCGTCGTCTGAGAAACTTTCCTGCTGAGTTTTCGGGGCATCATTTTCGCCGTTGGTTTCTATCGGTTCATTTCTGCTGAAGGTAACAGTCAAGATGTTCCGCAAATCTAGCCGTTTTTTGATGTCGGTTTTTTTGACTTTGCTGGGCAAATTTTCGGCTGCTTTGATGACGGCTGCGGGGAAGGAGCGCGGCAAGTCGTGCTTGCAGCATACGATGTCGAGGTCGTCGGCGGCTTCGGCGTCGGAACCGAGTACCTGTACTACTTTCCCGACTGGGCGGTGGGTTCCCAGGGGATAGCGTTTGACTTCGACGTGTACTAAATGGTCGATCGCCTCTTGGAGATTTGTACCGTTGGCGAGCAAGTCTAGTTCAAACAACAGGCGATCGTCCAGGGGAATTGCTCTGTAGCTGACGCGGCCGGTGGGGGTGGCGGTTTGCTTGACTCGCGCCAGTACCGAGGGGTTAGCGCGTTCGAGGATCAGCATAACTTCGCCTTCGGGCGATCGGCGGCGGCTACCTTCTTTGATAATTTTGACTAAAACTCGATCGCCATTCCAAGCAGTCGAGAGGTGACTTTCCCGCACATAAACGTCTTCTGAGCCTTCAGCGTCTTGAATCGCAAAGCAAAATCCTTTGCTCGAACAGCGCAGTTTTGCTTCTACCACGTCATCTTCAGCTACTCGACGATAGCGGCCTTTGTCTTTGACTAATATGCCAATTTTCTCTAGAGCTTCTAATGCGATTTGAAGTTTGAGTTGACTGGTTTCATCATTGCAGTCGAGTTTTTTTTCTAGTGCTTTGGGAGCCACTAATTTGTCTTCTGTAAAATTTGCCAGCAGTGCAGCGATAGAAAATTCCATGTAGCGATCGATCCTCTTGTTTCCAGCAATTAGTCTAATTTTGGCGAAATCAGCCGCACCCTTTCTTGCCCTCGCTGTGCCTGCTTCCCAACAAATGCGCGGGTTAGTAGGTGGAGATACCAGCACAGTCGGTGCTACCCGTGCGCGGGGATTTTTTCAGATTATTTCCCCACACCAGCAGTCGCTAATTGTCTGCTGTCTGTCAGCAAATGACAGATGATGGTGCAGACAAATACCCCATACCCTATTCCCCAATACAATTTTTTAGCGTTGGTTCCTTTGCTTTTGGCTTGCAGCGCCGAGCTCTTCGCGAAGTAGAAAGCCCCTGTCGGTTCTTAAAAGATGACTCGATGCTGAAAGCGACGGGTTGAGTCCTGGATCGGGAGATGGAGAGATGCAGAGGGAGAAAATTTGCATTTGGGCCTCCTGCCTTTTTCCTTCTGCCTTTTTCCTGCTTTCTTCTGCTTTTTGAAGTGCCTCTTGCCTTGTGCTAAAGCCAAAGATTTTACCGTCTCAAGGCAAAATTGCTAGTAGCTCGCCGCTGCGATACCCCTTTTTTTGCAAGCGTTCTGCCCTTGCGGACGGAGGTGCAATTCAGGGTAGGGAGCAATCTGTGCTGTAGAAAGTGCAAGGTACACAAAACCGGAGACTTTTACTACTTTTGCCTAGTTGCTGTGTCATCTCCTATAGGTAGAAATGACCCCCGGTGCTTGTTAGCTTAAACCGCCGGATGTGGGATAGGGTTTAGTCGCGTGAAAGGTTGCGCGGATGATTCACCTTACATTTATTGTATGTTGAATATGTGCTTTCAGAAAAATGTTTTCTCTGGGTTGTACTAAACTTAAGTCATCAGCCCCTTCTGGTTTCGGGGTCAAAAAATTATGTTTGCTGAATTTCGCGCCCTTTATCCCGCTGGACAGTTGATCTGTGAGTTGCTGACTATTCATCACGGTAAGTTTGTGGTTCGCTGTCTGGTTCAGGTTGACGGCAAAACTCTCGCTACTGGTATGTCCGCTGCTGAGTCTGTTGAGGATGCTGAAGACCGCGCCCGATCGCGAGCGATTGCTGTCCTCGCATTTGCTGCTGCTCCGGCTCCGGTTGCTGCTGTTCCCGTTCCGGCTCCGGCTCCGGCTTCGGTTGCTGCTGTTCCCGTTCCGGCTCCGGTTGCTGTTGTTCCCGTTCCGGCTCCGGCTCCGGTTGTTCCCGTTCCCGTAGCCCCCCCTCCTGTTGTTCCCGTTCCCGTTCCCGTTCCGCCAGCCCTTGCTCCGCTTCCGGTTTTAGAAATGCCTGTTCCAGACAAAGTTGCACTACCACATCAAAGCAATTTGGTCAATAGGGAAACCAAATTAAATGCAGAGCCGATGATCGCACCTGTAGCGGAACCTTTGCCGCCAACAGTCGATTTACCTCCGGCGGTGGGATTTGTACCGAAGCAGTTAGACTCGGACGCTTGGCTGTCTTCCAGCTACGGCGAACCGCTTCCAGAATTGGAAGTGCCAAATACTAGCCAAAGCGAACTGTCGCAAGGTGCGGCCGAAGTCCGGGAATTGCAACCGATCGCGGTAGGAATTCCCAGCGATGCGATCGAAGATGATTCTGATACGATCGCCCAAATAGACGCAATTCTCAAACGGCTGCGATGGACAAAAAAACAGGAAACCGACTGTCTCGAACAAAATTATGGCAAGTCATCGCAGAGAGAACTTGCTAGCGAACAGTTGGCAGATTTCCTAGAATATCTAGAAATCTACAGCAGAACCACCGAAGAAATCAAGAGATTGGGATGGACAGCCAACCAAGGAAAAGATTATCTCAAACAAGGTTACGGCAAAGAAGCACGACATTTCTTAAATAGAGAAGAATTGTTCGACTTCCTGCAATATCTCGAATCTTTACCTTAACAATCAGGAAAATAGGTTTGTAGTGAGGACTTTAGTCCTTCTTTCTTGCAGGTTTGTAGTGAGGACTTCAGTCCTTCTTTCTTGCGGACTTTAGTGAATCACTATAAACTGTTTTTATTAACAGTAATTGAGCGGTTCATAAAAATTAAAAATTAAAAACAGGGAAATATTCTCCATTTTTAATTTTTAATTTACCAGTTCTGGACGAATTGAGGCCAAAGGGGGGGCATCTCAGTTTGGCATTTATAGTGCTGTCCCCGCTCGCGAGTTGTAGAATACGCGAGCGGGGACAGCACTATAAAAAAAAATGCTTTTTGCAAAGCTGAGATGCTTCCGGCCAAAGAAACCGGGTTTTTTACTTAATCTGTGGATTACAACGAGCGTCCCCGCTCGCGAGTTGTAGAATACGCGAGCTCGCGACAGCTCGCACTATAAAAAAAAATGCTTTTTGCAAAGCTGAGATGCTTCCGGCCAAAGAAACCGGGTTTTTTACTTAATCTGTGGACTACAACGAAGGATTTTCGCAAAAAACCCGGTTTCTGACTACCCGTGCGTCTAGGACTATTTACGCCACAGCAGCGATCGGGCGGCTAGCAGAAGGACGGCGATCGATCACTTGATCGACTAAACCATAGTCCTTTGCTTCTTCAGCCGACATAAAGAAATCGCGTTCGGTATCTTCTTCAATGCGGGAAAGCGGCTGACCGGTATGATCTGCCAAAAATTGATTCAGGCGCTGTTTGTGGTACAAAATCTCTTTCGCCTGAATTTCAATATCGGTAGCTTGTCCTTGAGCTCCGCCCAGAGGTTGGTGGATCATAATCCGGGAGTGAGGCAAACTCATGCGCTTGCCTTTAGCGCCCGCACTCAGCAGAAAAGCGCCCATGCTGGCGGCCAAACCAAGACAAATAGTGCAAATGTCGGGGCGGATGTGGTTCATCGTGTCAAAAATGCCCATACCTGCTGTTACCGATCCTCCTGGGGAGTTGATATAGAGGTAAATGTCTTTCTCTGGATCTTCGGCGTCTAAAAATAGCAATTGAGCAACAATCAGGTTGGCTAAGTCGGAGTCAACCTGTTGGCCCAAGAAGACGATGCGATCGCGCAGGAGTCGCGAGTAAATGTCAAAGGCGCGTTCGCCGCGACCGGATTGTTCTATAACTGTTGGGATCATTGAACGGGCCTGCCTATTACGTATCTTTTTTTTATTTTAGCGATTTGGGCTCATTTATAGTTAGGGTGCGGTGGCGGGCGATCGGCAAATCGCTAAAATCGTTGAGTTTGGCAGGGTTGGGCTGTTAATTTGTGGAAAATGTGTCGGGCGGGCGATCGGATTTCCGATCGGGCGGGCGATCGATCTTGAGGAAGCGGACATCAATCAATGTTAAATGTTGTTGTGCGGCGATCGGATCGTGGCGAGAAGTACGATCGCTTGTTCGCGGCTGACACTAGGGAAATGGTCGAGAAACTCGTTGAGCGAATCACCAGCTTCGAGATAATCAAGCAAAGTCTTCATCGGGACGCGAGTGCCGATAAAGACAGGAGTTCCGCCTAAAATGTCGGGGTCGCTATGAACGATCGGTATAGGTAATCTGGGGTTCATCATCGCTTACGTATTTTGAATATAGCCTTTTTTAGAAAGATGAGGTATGCCAAGATATGTTGGAACCTTTACAGCGTAAAGCTTTTCAGGTCAAGACTTGTACCTCGTGAATGTGAGAAAGGCTATATATCGATTTTAGTCGATCGGTCCGCAGTCAAGTATTCGTAGGGTGTGTCGCGATCGAAAATCCCTAAGAAAAGAGCGACAATCTCGATCGCGACGCACCTTACACAATCGTTCAACAAACAACCCAAAAAATTGTTGTGTAACAAGACTTTTTATAAATGGTATTTAGTTAAGACGGATTGACCCTGGGCCTGATATTTTAAGAACAGATCCCAAATGGGTGCCATAACAGAAAAGAGTCACAGTTGGATAGTTTCATGAGCGCTCAATTTAAACTACTGACAGATCGATTAATTTTGCGTCCGCTCATTAGCGCAGATTTATCCTCAATCCAGGCTGCTGCTAGTGTTCGTCAGATTGCTGACACCATGATTTCAATTCCTCATCCCTATCCCGATGGCGAAGCTGAGCGATACATTGCTCGACAAAAGGCTGAGTTTGAAGCGGGGCATTCTGTCACCTTTGTCATGGAGCAGAGATTTGAAAAGAAGTTTAACGGAATCATTGAAATTCGAGACATTGAACGAGAGCATTCTCAGGCTGAATTGAGTTTTTGGTTGGCCGTTGAAGCGTGGGGACAGGGATATATGAGCGAAGCCTTAAAACCAGTGCTGCGATTTGGATTTGAAGAATTAGAACTCAATCGACTCTACGCTTACCACATGATTAGAAATCCAAGTTCCGGGCAAGTTTTGCGAAAAAATGGGCTTGTGTACGAAGGGATGCTGCGCCAACGAGTACGAAAATGGGGGATGTTTGAGGACGTGGCATTGTGGGCAATTTTGCGAAACGATTGGTGTGTTCCAGGGGTACAACAACTAGATGGAGCAGTCCTTTGAGGGTTTTTTAGTCGATCGTTTCCTCAAGCGGCTCATCGAAATCATCTGCCATGATAATCATACCTTCCATCGTTCCTGCAACACGACGCTTTTTCGGTGGTTTTTCTTGAGGAGATTTTTGAGCGTACTTCTCAATCAAAAACTCGATGTAATGAAGCACCTCTGTCTGAAAAGACTCTGGTAGTTCTTCTAATTTTTCTAAAATCACTGGCTGTATCATTGTTTCTTCTCCTTAGCTGTCTTCAGTAAAAACATTTTGGTAAAATTGAGAGTTACTGGTAGCGTGACTTCTTGGATTTTATCACCTCAATTACATTGTCGTGTCTTTGCCCTTCAATAATATCCTTAAGATGAATCTGTCCATTGACGTACTGAACGTGGATGCGCCAGCCTGAGACTTTATCAATATCAGCGCGATAAACTGCCTGCTTCACACCTTTAACTTTATGCAGTCTCGTTTTGGGAAATTGTCTCGTTCTGTGACATTCCTGGTCTTCAAGTTCTGCTAAAGCTTCCAGAAAACTAATCTTTAGCTCATCATCTGGCAAAATTTTCATAGCTTCGTAAATAATGCCATATTCATCGCATAGAGTAAGATTTTGTGCCATAACCAAGCTGATGATATCTAGGCAGTTTCTCGATCGCCCTGAAGTAGGTCTTGATACAAAGACTCTGCTACATCGTTATATGCTCGATCGAGTTCGTCGTGTAGAACTGCTCGAAAAAGAGTAAAAATAGCTTGCCCAAAAATAGGGTCTTCGTCAACCGCCAAAACCACTCTTAGTTTTTGAGAAATTCGTAGCGTATAAAGCGAAGACTCGTAACCATTCAGGTCTGACGATAGCGGGAGACGACGCAGCTTGCGATACACATTTGATTTTTGAGTAGGAAAAAGGCTGGCACAATAATTAATTTTTTGAATTACTGCGGCTTTCTCATCTTCATTTAGCAGCGCAATATCTTTCTCAAATTCCCTTGTTGACTCAATTAGAATATCCACGTTAAAAACCGTAAAAAAATATACAACTATTATACTACAAACAGCTTTTGACTGTCAAGACTCGTTGTTCACAACTTATCAACGAACTCACTTGTTTAACAAGCCACAATTCAAATTTTAATCACCCAACCTCGACGGTACATTCCATACAAAATCAACCACCAACACAATACCGCCGTCACTGCAAAAGCCAGAGAACCATTCAACGGCCCAGCCCAAGGCACAAACCAGTTTTCATAAATCCAAGTGTAAGTTGTTGGAGCAGTTTTACCAATGCCGATATGAGTTTTTAACAAAAGTCTAGCGACAATACCAGAGGCAACAAACAAGAAAATTGCATTCAATCCCATGATTTCAAACGGCCATCCCCATTTCCAATTTCGCACTTCTATTGTTTCGTAGCAAGCCGCTAGCAATAGCAACGCCCAACCAGCGGTAAAAACCACAAAGGAACTCGTCCACAATTGTTTGTTGATCGGAAATAAAAATCCCCACAAATGACCAATTACTAAGCAACACAATCCACTAATTACTAAATTTAAACTCGTCCGGGTTTTGATTGGCTGCACGCGCAGCCATTCCCCTGTAAAATAGCCAGACAAAACTGTGACAACTGCTGGTAACGTACTCAACAGTCCTTCAGGATCGAAGGGGCCGCCTTTGTAGAGGTGTTGGCTACCCAGAATTAGCCGATCGACATATCCACCCAAATATCCCTCTGGCGTCAGTGCGTATTCAGTGTACCCCCCTACAGCAAATACGAATAATACGCCCCAATAGCCTAAAAGCACCGCAACAGCGAGCAGTTTTTGATTGCGGGGGGAAAGGTTCAGAATCGCGATCGCACTAATGAAATACGCTAAACCGATGCGCTGCAATACTCCCATAATCCTGATTTTACCGAAATTTTCCACTGGGGCGCCGTTCAAAAGTACGTCAAGGGCGATCGAAGATGTATTTAGCAGCAATCCTAATACAAATAAAATCGCCGCCCGCCGCGCAATTCGCCAATAAATATTTGTTTCTATTTTTGTAGTAGTTTCAGTATATTTTGACAGCGAGAAGGACATCGCACAGCCAACGATGAACAGAAAAAAGGGAAATACCAAGTCTGTCGGGGTGCACCCGTGCCATTCTGCGTGATCTAGCGGCGGATACACCTGTTTCCAACTGCCGGGGTTGTTCACTAGAATCATTGAGGCGATCGCAATTCCGCGAAAAACATCAAGAGATTTTAATCGCATAAATTAAGTTATTTGTTCACTGTTCACTGTTCACTGTTCACTGTTCACTGTCTTAGCTGATGCCCATTTCCTAATTCTTTTCGGCCCAATTCCCCATGCCCCATGCCCCATGCCCCATGCCCCATGCCCCATGCCCCATGCCCCATGCCCCATGCCCTATATCTCTATCCCTTCCAGAGTCATAATCAGTGCATTCTTCATCAACATATCGCAGCGTTCTGCATAAAACAATGCAGCCTTATCATACTTGTTCACTTGCAAGACACGCATAAACATTTGCCTCGCTTGCGCGAATTGCTGCTGGTAGTGAAAAAAAATGCCCTGTTCAAAATCAGTTTGGGTTTTTCCTTTTAGTTCGATCATCATATCCGAATCGCCGTCATAAATCTCAAACACAGCCACCGGCGCTTGTTTTCCTTTTACTTGAACGCGATCGAGAAATCGGCACTTATAATGTTGGGGGTCGTCAATCCGGCACAAAGTCTGAACGCTAGCAACAATACCAACTCCATAAAGCTTTGTCAATCCTTCCACCCTAGAGGCTAAATTTACAGCATCAGAAATGACTGTACTTTCCATCCGTTCCGCCTCGCCAATAGTACCCAACATTAAAGTTCCAGTATGCAAGCCAATCCCTATAGAAATAGGTTTGTATCCACAATTTTGTCTGTGTTTGTTATAAATTTTAACTTGCTGCTGCATCTCTATTCCCGCTTGCACAGCATCTTCAGCACAGTTAGGAAACAAAGCCATAATCCCGTCGCCAATATATTTATCTATAAAACCGTTGTACTGGCGGATAACTGGGCCAACTCGGCTTAAGTAAGAGTTGAGAAATTCAAAATTTTCTCGGGGAGACATACTCTCTGACAAACTTGTAAATGAACGAATATCAGCAAACATAATCGTCATTTCTGCCTGTACAGAGTCTCCCAATCTGGCATCAACTATGCTTTCTCTTTGGAGAAATTTCAAAAATTCTTTGGGTACAAAGCGCGCTGACGCTGCTGCTATTTTTTCTAGTTCACTTTTGCTGGCTTCAATTTGAGTCAGGGCGCGAAATGCTCTGAGTGCTGTCACTACCGTGGTAAATAACTTTTTGTTTGTTAGTTCTGTTTTTGTTTTGTAATCATTAATATCGTAGCTGACAATTACTACATCTTCTGGCACTTGTCCTGGCTGTCCGGTACGCAAAATAATCCGTACTACTTGATTCTCTAAAATATCGCGGATGTACTTTACTACTTCCAAGCCTGCCTCTTCTGTTTCCATGACTACATCGAGTAAAATCAAGGCTATGTCTGGATGGGCTTCGATTATTTCTTTGGCTTCTTTACCTGAGTAAGCGCTGATAAATGCGATCGCTTTGTTTTCAAATATAAATTCATTTAAAGCGAGTTTTGTAATATTATGAATTTCTATTTCATCGTCTACAATCAATATTTTCCAACTGCCTGCGATCGGCTTGTCTTCCGTCTCGTCTTCGTCGGCAAATATTAATTCATCGTCGCCTGCCACTATTAATTCGTCATCGCCCGCAGCCAACACATTTTTACTAGCTTCTGACATTTATCGTTCTCCTAAATAGAATTATATTAAAACTGACAGTATAATAACTAATTTCTTCTTATAACAGGAAATTCTATCATAAATTTTGTGCCTTTTTGTACTTGACTTTCGCAGCGAATTCTGCCTTTTAGTTTTTGCGTGACAAGGTTGTAAATAATATGCAGTCCCAATCCTGTGCCGCCCTGACCTCTTTTTGTCGTAAAGAATGGTTCAAAAATTTTACTGAGATTTTCTGGGGTAATTCCTTTGCCGTTATCGGCATATTCAAATATTAGCCGATCGCCCTCTAGTTTCAAATCAAACGCCAGAATCCCCCCATTTTCTCCATCGTAAGCGTGAATTAGGGAATTCAACACCAGATTTGTCACAATTTGAGAGAACACACCGGGGTAACTGTCCAGTACAATATTTTCATCGCACTTAATCTCTACTTTGTGCTTAGTTCTTCTGAGTTTGGCGCTTAAGGATGTCAAAATCTCCTCTAGATAGTTTTTCACGTTAAACGTGCGTTTTAATTCGCTCGACTGATCTACAGCCACTTCTTTAAAACTGTGAATCAAATCTGCCGCCCGCGTGAGGTTGGATAAGATCATATTACTGCTTTGCAGCGCCGTATCCAGGAATTTTTCTAGCTCCGATCGTTTAATTTGTCCCTTGCTGTAAAGATCCAAAAATTTGGTGACTTTTTCAGCCAGTAGCGAGGCGGCAGTGATACCTACGCCGATGGGAGTATTTATTTCGTGGGCGACACCTGCAACCAACCCTCCGAGAGCAGCCATTTTTTCCGCTTCTACCAGTTTATTTTGAGCCGATTTTAAGTCTTCTAAAGTTTGGGACAATTCGCAGGTACGCTGCTGAACTAAGTTTTCAAGATTCTGATTGAATTGCTGCAAGTTCATGTAAAGTTGGGCGTTTTCAATCGAGATAGAAATTTGAGAAGACAGCAGTTTTAATAGTTCCAACCTGTCTGGCGTAAAAGCGCCTGTAGTCAGATTGTTTTCTAAATATAAAATGCCACTGAGTTTGCCTTGATGGATTAAGGGAGTGCAAAGAATTGATTTAGGTTGAACCGCAATTATATAAGGTGCGCGAGTAAATTGTCCTTCGCGGGTGGCATCATTTAAAACTATACTTTCCTGGGTACGAGCGACGTAGTTGACAACAGAAACTGCCAGCAAAGTTACTTCTCGATCCTCACATACAAAATCTATCGGAATTGATTGCATTACATTAACCCGCTCGACATCCACAGAGCCTGATGCTTCAATCACCCATTGACCAGATTTTTCTAGTATTAAAAAGCCTTTTTGTCCCCCGGCATTTTCAATAACAATTTTCATCAGTTTTGCCAGCAGTTTGTCTAGAACTATTTCGCCCGCTAAGGTTTGCGATGCTTTTACTGCTGTTGTCAAGTCTAGTACGCCTGCACCGTCGCTCGTAGTGCAAGCGCTACTCGTAGATTTGTGAGTTTCGATATTCGTTGAAATCGAGGGTGAAGTCAGCAACTGCGAGTATTTTGATTCTAAATGCGCTACTTTCGCTTTAGCTCCCCAGCGCTGATAGCAATAACGCGCTTCTGTCAAGTAAGTTTTCGCAATTCTTTCTCGTCCAATCGATAAATAAAATGCTCCTGCCAATTCTGCTGCTAGTGCTTGTACCTGTATGTATCCGTTTGTTTGCGCTCCGGCAATGGCGGAGTCGTAATATTCCATTGCTCTCACAATATCTCCCAATATTCGAGCTTTTTCAGCAGCAATCAAGTCACATTTTTGCTGGAGGTTCATCGGCGCAGAAAGTGCTTTTTTTTGCATTTTTTTTAGGTTGGTGTTTGCGTAAAAAAGATGCTCTTCTTGTACCTCTTTTGTTGCCGATGGATATGCTGCGAGTCGGGCTAGAGAATCATAAAAATGGTATTCAGGAACATTAATAAACCCCACAACTCCGTCTAAATAAACTTCGGCTTGCGCTGCATTTTCTAGCGCCAGCTCGACATTGCCAAATAAATAGGCTAATATTAATTTCTGTAAGTAAAAAGTTTGAAGTCCCACTCGATCGTTAACTTTCAACAGCAGCGGCAATAATGTTTTTTCGCTGTAAGCTTCACGTAATAAAATGTCGGGGCTTTCCATTTTCCCCATCAATTGCAAAACTGTTTGCCAATATATTTGATTCCAAGTCAATACCGTTTCTTGCTTTAGTTGAAATAGCAAATGGTTGTAATTTACCATTTTTCGTTCCAGTTGCGGCAATTCTTGACCAATAAAATACAAGGACTGACAAATATTTACGGCAGAATATCCAACCGATTCTAAATCACCATTTTCGAGCGCGCTTTGATAGGCTTCTTCTAACAGAGGTAAAGTATCTTTAACGTGATGTTTGCCGTGCATCAAAATGAAGGCAACTAAATTAAGAGTCTTGCTTTTGAATTCTAAAGCATTTAGCCGAGCGATCAAATTTAATGCTAATTGACCAAATCGCTCGCCCGATTCAATGTCTCTAACTATTCCTTTTAAAATTGCTCCGTAATTAGCATAACCGAAGGCAGAAAAAGCAGAGTTTCCGTAGTTTATAGATAAATTAACTTGCTCGCAGACAATCAACGGCAACAGTATGGGTTCAACAATCGAGGTAGCCGACAACATACTGGAAAGGACGCGCATAGTTGCTAATTTACGCGGCTCGGTCATCATAGGCAAGTCAATTAAATCTTCTATCTTTTTTCCTGTTAAATAAGCTGAGGTTTTGGTAAGTGCTTGCTGAATGTGGAGGGGAGTTGGCGATTTTGGAAAGTTTATTCCTAACATTGTGAGTGATTCCCGACCAATTGTTACCGCTTCTTGCAGTTTGGTTTGCATCGCACAAGCTGTGATTCGGATTTCAAAAACTTTGATTTTGTCTAGTTCATTTTTGGCGTATTGCAAGACAATTTTTGCCCATTTTTCCATTTGTTCAAAATCGGTATTGAGGTAAGCTGCTTCTGCTGCTGACTCGTAGAGTGCAAGAGTCAAGTCGTAGTCGGTTTGCCAACTTTGCATGGGAAGCAATGCAATACCTGCGGCCAAATATTTGACAGCGAGTTCATAAGCTGCACTGGCTTTTGCTTTGCGGCCCGCCATTAAATTTAATTTACATAAATGAAGTTTTTCTAATTCACTGCTGATGATTGGTTGGGCTGCATTTAGTTGGTTGACTAAATCGAAAATATGGTTTTCTAATTGCTCTGGATGCGCGTTTTGCAGCAAGAATCTGCCGATTTTGAGATGAATTTCTTGTTTCTGAGATTCGGATATTAAAGCGTAAGCTGCTTGCTGAACTCGCTCGTGCAAAAATTTATAAGTTGCGCTACCAGCATCAGCAACTGGTAGGGACAATTCATCTGTAACGTCTCTAGATATTTGGTCTGTTAACCCTGTGCTTGCTGCTAGTGCGATCGGAATTTTGTAAGCGTTATTCACGGGCAAAATCAGACCGGACTGAACTGCTTCCCAGAGGTGTGTTGCTGCGGAAGTCAGAGGTTGTTCGCTGATTTGGGAGAGAATTGCTAAATCAAATTTGTTGCCTATACAAGCGGCTAATGTTAGCAGTTCCTGCGTATTACCTGAAAGTTTCTGAATGTTGTCTATCATTAATTCCACAACATTGTCAGTTATTCCTATTTCTTGTATTTGCTCAATGTCCCACTGCCACTCGCCTGTGATTTTGCATTTTTTCACAGCTTGTTCTGGGATTTGTTCGGCAAAGTCAGACAAGTGAGGTTCGGCTCGATCGACCGAATTTTCAGAGGCTACAAATTTAAATTGTAGCATTTTTTGGGAGTAAAGAGACTTCAGCAATTGGGCTATAAAAAATGGATTTCCTCCGGTTTTGTGAAACAGTAATTGTCCCAAAGGTAGCGATTTTTCTGGGGCGCAGCTCAGAGTATCCGCGACGAGTTGATTGACGCTGTTAATATCTAAAGGCAAAAGGGCGATCGTACTTACATTCCCGCCTGCTTTCCTAATTGTTTCTGCGGCTAGCATTACGGGATGATTTGCATCTACTTCTGATTCTCTATAGGCTCCGATTATTAATAAGTATTGGCTGGGCATGTCAGTTGCTAGCAGTTGGATTAACTTGAGCGAGGCTGAATCAATCCACTGCAAGTCATCGAGAAAAATTACCAGCGGGTGTGCTTTTTGAGTAAAGATGCGGATGAATTTTTGAAATACTAAATTAAAGCGATTTTGAGATTCATTCGATCCTAAATCTGGCACAGAAGGCTGCGACCCGACAATCAGTTCTACTTCGGGAATAACTTCAATAATTACTTGGCAGTTGCTACCGAGAGCATTTAAAATTTTTTGTTTCCAAACTAGCACTTTGGCGGCTGTTTCTGTGAGAATTTGCTGCAACAAGTCTTGAAAAGCTTGGAGCAAAAAAGCGTAGGGAATATCGCGCTTGAATTTCTCAAATTTGCTGTCAATAAAATACCCATTTTCCCGGAGTATGGGTTGGTAAATTTCATAGACAAGCGACGATTTGCCAAGGCCGGCACAACCGGAAATAAGTAGGATTTCTGTATAGCCTCGCTTCATGCGATCGAACGTATTGAGAAGTAGATTAACTTCGGCTTCTCGTCCGTAAAGTTTTTGGGAAATTTGCAGGTGAGTTGACCGATCTTGCTCGCCGAGGGTGATGTGAGAAATTGCGCCGCTTGTTTGGAGTTGAGCGAGACAATTTTCCAAGTCGTACAAAAGTCCGAAAGCACTTTTATACCTGTCTTCGGCAGTTTTTGCTAATAGCTTCATTACGATATCGTCAACGGCTAGAGGAATCTCGTCGCTTTCTGTTTGATTGATGCTGCCTTTGACTTTCTGCTTTCTATTTTCGCCAGGAGAAACGGGCGTTTTAGCAATATGGCAGTGCACTAATTCCATCGGATCGATCGCATTAAAAGGCAATTCGCCGCAGAGCATTTCATAAAAAGTGACGCCTAAAGAATAAAAATCGGTGCGGTAGTCGATCGCCCGATTCATGCGTCCCGTTTGTTCGGGAGACAGATAGGCGAGGGTTCCTTCGAGTAAATGGGGGTGGGCCAGGGTGGGGTTTTCGCCTGGTAGCAGGGAGGCGATCGCAAAATCAGTAATTTTGACATCCCCAGTCTGGATATTGACAATAATATTGCTGGGTTTAATATCTTTGTGAATGATGTGATTTTCGTGGAGTTGTCCGAGAGTTTCTGCTAGTTTTATGCCTATTTGGAGAAATTGTTGTAACTCTAGCTGGTTGGTGCTGAGAAAATCTTTTAGGGAAATGCCACCAAAATCTTCTAAAATTAAAACAGGAAAGTGATTGTATTTTTCAAGCTTGTAAAGTTTGACTATTCCTGGTAAATTTAAATTTTTAAGGATTTCTGCTTCGTGCAGGAGTTGGGCTATTCGCCCTGGGGTAGGGTAGGTCGGTGTGAGAGTTTTCAGGATAACTGGTTTTTGTTCTTCAAGCTGCATCCCTCGATAAATAACTGTGTGGGGGTTTGTATAAAGTTCTCCGTCAATGCGGTATCCTGGAATAGTAATCATGCTGTTTGGGAGTGATTTAAAAATTGAAGTTTTATATAAATTTCGGCTGGGCTGGAATGATAGAGAGGAGACGGCTTGGCCTTAGTCCCTACACCAGATTAATCGTAGGAAAACGGCACTGCCGTGTCCTGATTTCTACACCAGATTAATCGTAGGGAAACGGCACTGCCGTGTCCTGACTTCAGGTAATACTTATCTATATTGTAGTATTCAAAAAATCAAAAATTGTATTTTGCGATCGCGCCAGTGCCAAAATAAACTGGTGCGTGCAAATCAACAGGTAAAATCTCAAAACAATCATGCAGAATATAACTGCCTCAAATCCAGCTACTGCGACCGATCGCGCTTTGGGCACCGCAGACATTAAACTACTGGTAGTGGATATCGACGGGACGATCGCAGGTTTGTCAAATCAGATCCGAGAACCGGTCAAGCAGGCCATTTCGGCAGCCCAGTCGCGGGGAGTGAAAGTAGCTGTCGCTACGGGCAGGATGTACCAGTCTGCTTTGCGTTTCCACTCGCATATCGGCTCAACTCTGCCGCTGATTTGCTACCAGGGCGCGTGGATTCAAGATGTCGCGAGTCAAAAGCGGCTGCGCCACTTACCGCTGTCGATACCAAGGGCTTTGCAATTGTTAGAGCATTTTGAAGTACCGGAATTGCGATCGCTCCTGTCGATCCATTTCTACATTGACGATAAACTGTATGTACCGGAAATTACCACAGCTACCCGACTTTATGCCGAACGATCGGGTATTGAACCAAATGTAATTAAAGATTTGCGGCGAGATATTCCGGGGGAACCGACGAAAGTCTTGGCTTTGTGCCAGAATCCGGAGGTACTCGACGGCTTGCTCATTAGTATGCGCGAGCGTTACACGCCTGCGGAGCTTTATTTAACTCGATCCGTTGCTACTTTTTTTGAAGCGACGCATCCTTTGGCGAATAAGGGAGATGCGGTGAAGTATTTGGCGGAGGAAATTTTGGGTTTGCAGGCGGCGAATGTGATGGCGATCGGCGACAATTTTAACGATCTAGAAATGATTTCCTACGCGGGTGTGGGCGTGGCGATGGGGAATGCTCCTGATGGGGTGAAGGCTGTTGCTAATTGGGTGGCGCCGGATGTGGAGGATGATGGGGTGGCGTTGGCGATCGAACAATTTGTTTTGGGCGATCGCTGATATTTGTAGCAATAATAATTTTCCCAAAATTATAGGGGCACGGCACTGCCGTGTCCCTATAATTTTAAAAATGTCTTTCAACAGAAAAAGCACCGACGACTGGCCGTGTTTCGTCTCGGTGCTTCTTCTGGTTCGCTCCTCACACGTCCATTAATATAGCTAACTCAGTACATTGTGTCAATACTTTTAACAAAAGTTTTTTTTTGAGTCTGCTGCGGGTGCGTGCGATCGAGGCAGAACCTTTGTAATGCAAGGGTTTAGCCGATCGCCCTGCACATCCATCCAAGCCGAAAAAATTTACTTGAATTCAACCAGCCAGTCCAAAATCAGAGTATTCACCTCATTTGGTCGTTCGTCGTGGGGACAGTGGCCTGTGTTGGGAATTGAGACAAATTTGACGGGTTTACCGTTGGTGGCCAATTCTTGGTAAATCTGGCTACCGGCGATCGGCGTCCAGGGGTCATCTGCGCCCCAAAGTACCAATAACGGACGATCGACCTTTGGCAGCAATTCCGACGGTTGAGGGCCTGCTGGGGCCGTGAGAATCGAGGCAAATACTTGTTGAGCTCCGGGCTCGCAGGAGGGCGCGTGGAGGAGTTCTACGAGTTCGTCGGTAATGGCTTCCCGATTGCCGTAGACTTGGCGCAGGGTGTTGCGGATGCGGTGTTTTTGGCGGATGTTGTTGAAGACAAAGGGGCCGATGATGGGCGATCGAACTAATTTAGCAAAAGTCCCCATGATTAATCCCAGGGGAAAACTCAGTTCTTCGGGTCGGTGGTTGAGTCCGCCGGCACAGTTGATTAAGACAGCGCCGGCGGAGATTTCTGGATGGTTGGCGACTACCATCAAACTTAGCAATGCGCCGATCGAATTTCCGACAAATACCGCCGGTTCCTGTACCAATTCCGCCCAGAAATCGGTGAGTAATTCTTCCCACAATTCCAGGGTGTAATCGAGGGCCGGTTTCCCGGAAGCCCCGAATCCCAACAAGTCCAGGGCAAATACGCGGTAGCCGCCGGCAGCGAGTGCGGGGATATTTTGCCGCCAATGCCCGATCGAAGCCCCAAATCCATGAATCAAAATCAGAGGGCGGCCCGTGCCTTGGACGGTATATTGGATTTTGTGACCTTTCCAAGTCCAAATTAATTTTTCAAAGCTGGTTGCAGATACTAATTGTTGTGCAGTCACGGCTATTATGTAAAGTTTCGTTAACTACTTTCATCATAGCAGAAGGAAGAAGTCAGTAGTCAGTAGTCAGTAGTCATGAATTATTAATGATTGGTGATTGGTGATTGGTGATTGGTGATTGGTGATTGGTGATTTGTGATTGGTGATTTGTGATTTGTGATTTGTGATTTGTGATTGGTGATTGGTTATTGGTTATTTGTTGTCAGTTGCAATACCCAATGCCCAATGCCCAATGCCCAATGCCCAATGCCCAATGCCCCATGCCCCATGACCCATGCCCGATGCCCCATGCCCCATTCCCAATTTTTACTTTTTTTGCAACAACCAATAAGTCATCATCTCCCCCTTACCTTTTACCGGAATCATGCCTCGCCTCTCAAACAAATACTTATCTTTCAAAAGCTCATAAGTGACATCAGTAACTTGAATGTTTCCGGAAAATCCCGTAACTTCCATCCTCGCCGCCACATTCACCGTATCTCCCCACAAATCATAGGTAAACTTGCTCACACCAATCACTCCCGCTACCACCGGCCCGGAATTGATACCGATGCGAATTGCCAGTTTTTCTCCTGTCTCGGCCGACAACTTAGCTATTTTTGCCTGCATTCCCAAGGCCATTTGGGCGATCGCCTCAGCATGATCGTCTCTCGGCGTCGGCAATCCCCCAACTACCATATAAGCATCACCAATCGTCTTAATTTTCTCCACACCGTACTTTTCAGCTAACTGGTCGAAGTGCGAAAAAATCACGTTCAATCGCTTCACCAACTCCGTCGGAGACATTCTCGCCGACAGTTCAGTAAAGCCAACAATATCAGCAAATAAAACACTGACTTCTGCAAAACTATCAGCAATTGTAGTTTGCTCCGCTTTCAAACGTTCAGCTATTGGTTTCGGTAAAATATTTAACAGCAACTTCTCGCTTTGTTCCTGTTGAACTTTGAGCGCTTCTTGAGCTAATTTACGCTCTGTAATATCAGAAACAGTACCTTCATAATACATCAGCTCACCTTTTTCATCTCTAACAGCTCGGGCATTTTCTGATACCCAAATCCGGTGGCCGTCTTTGTGATAGACCATAGATTCAAAGCCCAACACAGCATTTTGTGCATCCATAGCCGCCTCGAATTGCTGGCGGCGTTCCGGCTCAATGTACACTTGAGAAGTATTTTTAATACATAACATCAGTTCTGCTGGCGAGTTATAACCATACAATTTTGCTAAAGCTGGATTAGCGCTAATAAACCCTCCTGAAGGCGTGCTTTGAAAAATGCCTTCCATCGCATTTTCGACAATACTGTGATATCTTTCTTCAGCAATTCGCAGTAATTCTTCGGCTTTTTTGCGCTGAATCAAAGAACCTAATTGACTGCCTACAGCATCAAAAACATCTATAAATCGCGCGTCTTTCCTACCTGGCAAAATTTTAAAGAAAACCAGCACTGCCAAGAGTTCATCGCCTACCACAATCGGCACACCAAAAGCTGCTTTGAATCCGGTTGCTTGTGCTATTGCACTTCGAGTAAAAGGCGGGTAGCCCTGGGTAATATCTTCTACCCACTCCGGTTGCTTGGATACCCAAACTCGTCCCGGCAGCCCAATATTCCTGGCAAATGTCAGTTTTTTGCTTTCCCTGCGGAACCAGTCCATGCTGGCGTTGCCCGCATACCAACCCCTGGCAGATTCCAGGAAAGTTCTTTCTGCATTGGGAATCCAAGCTTCTCCTAAATCCCATCCGATTGTTTCGCCAACTTGGTGCAGAATTACTTCTAAAGCTGAGTCAAAGTTTACAGCTTCGCCGATCGCCCGCGTAATTTCCAGCAAAAACCGGATTGATTCTTGAGCCCGCTGCCGTTCCGCGATTTCCTCCTGCAATCTCGAATTGCGATCGTGCAATTCCCTGGCTTGCTGTTGCAGTTTCGATTGCAGCGATCGCAGCGAAAGTTGGTTTTCGACGCGGGCCAAAACTTCTTCTACTTGAAAAGGCTTAGTAATATAATCTACTCCTCCTACTTGAAAAGCTTTAACTTTTTCCAGCACGTCATCTAGCGCACTAATAAAAATCACCGGAATATCTTTAGTATTTTCAATTATTTTTAACTGCTGACAAACTTCATAGCCGTTCATTTTCGGCATATTAATATCTAGTAAAATTAGATCCGGAGGAGACATTTGTGCCGCTTGCAGAGCCAGTTGTCCGTTAATCGCCTTCCTGACTTGATACCCGTGGGATCCGAGCATAGTGGATAAAAGTCGCAAATTGTCCGGCATATCGTCAACGATCAGAATGTCTCTAGGAGTCGCTGGTAGTGGCTGGTCGTTCATCATAATATAATTGAGTTAAATCAATAATGATATCTATCCGAAAATTCTCGACCAAATCTTTTAAAGCGTTAGCGAGATTTGCTTCAGTTTCGGGAATTTGCTCGATCAGTTGGAGAATGCGATTGTCGTCAACGCAAAGTGCTGCTTGGTACAAATCGACTACCCAGTCTCTGGGCATTACACTCAAATCCTCCGCGGTCAAACTTTTCAGCAGTTGCGGTGCCGAACCAGAAGTAGATGAGTTTTCTTCCTCATAAATATACCGCAGGTTCAGGTGATGAGCTATCTTTTCAAATAGTACCTCTTCCCGAAACGGTTTACAAATGAAATCATCACAACCAGCAGACAAAATTATGTGTCGCTGCTCGTCAAAAGCACTAGCAGTCAGGGCAATAATTATGGTTTCTTTTCCTTCTGGAGTTTGTTTGATCAGTTTGGTTGCTGCGTACCCGTCCATCACTGGCATCAGCATATCCATTAAGATCAGGTGCGGCTTCCAAGTTGACTGTAAAGCAATTCCTTCTTGACCGTTAGTTGCTTCCTCGACTTCAAATCCCAGCGGTGCGAGCAACTTAAGCAGCAGTTGGCGATTTTCGGCTACATCTTCAACTATTAATATCCGATAAATTTGCTGTCCGGCTTCTAAAGCAATAACTTGTTTTGCCGTCGTTTTTTCTTGTTCGTCGCTTTCTGTTACTAACTTAACCTGGATATTAAACGTGAAAGTTGTGCCTTGACCGAGTTGACTTTCCACAGAAATATCACCTCCCATAATCCTGACAAACTGTTGGCTGATCGGCAATCCTAGCCCGGTTCCCTGCATGGATCTTCGACCTGTTTCGGTTTGTACGAAGGGCTTGAATAATGTGGGAAGTTCCAAGGGGGAAATGCCGGGGCCGGTGTCGGAAATTTCAAACAGCAATTGAGATTGATTTTCTTCAGTCACGTTGGTTTCTGCTTGGCTGCTAACGCGCAGAGTAACAATTCCGTGTTGAGTAAATTTAATTGCATTGCCGAGCAAGTTAATTAAAACTTGCCGCAATTTAGATTCGTCTGTTTGAATGTACTGCGGCAAATCGCCGATATTTTCAAAGATTAGATGCAAGCCTTTGGAGTTGGCTTTTAGTTGCAGCATTTCTCTGAGGCTGTCGAGAATGTTGTAGAGGTTGAAGCGGCTTTCATTAATGGTAATTTGACCTGCTTCTATTTTGGACATTGACAAAACATCATTGATGAGTTCTAGCAAATGTTCGCCGCTGCGGTTGATAATTTCTATGTATTCTTTTTGTTCTGGTGTGATAGAAATATTGCGAGCCATGACTTGGGAAAAACCGAGAATGGCATTGAGAGGCGTCCGCAATTCGTGACTCATGGAAGCGAGAAATTGGCTTTTGGCGCGGTTGGCAACTTCCGCGTTTTCTTTGGATTTAATCAGTTCCATTGACTGCCTTTGAGTGCGAGCGAGCAATTCGGCTTGCTGCAATGCTACTCCTAGCTGGGTGCCTACATGAACTGCAACGTTGATTTCAGCTTCGCTCCACTGACGGGGAGCTGAATTTTGATAGGATGCTAGCAATCCCCAGAGCTTGTCACCGCAGAAAATTCGGACGGTAATATAGGATTTGGCTTGAAATCTTTCTAGCAATTCGATGTAACAAGGGCTGAAGCCTTGCTTGTAAATATCTTGGACGCAAAGGTAAGTTTTACCTCTGCTGTAGGCTCCACCTGCGGTTTCTTGCAAATAAGTATCGCAGATTTCTTGTGAGGTGCTATCGAATTTTTGGACGAGGCAATTTTCGCTTTCTAAGGCGCCTTCTGTGAAGTTGGGGTCTATTTGCTGTGCTTGGATGAAAGAAATCCACTTGCTGTCAACGGATTCGGCTACAAATTCGCCGCTCCAGTCAGGATTGAAACGGTAAAGCCCGACTCGATCGCATTTCATGGTTTGGCGCAATTCTCGGGTTGTCGCGTGAAAAATTTCTCGGAGATCTAAAGTCTGCCGCATTCTTTCAATGATGCGGGCGATCGCTCTTTGGCGCAAAGCACTTTCTTGCAATTCGGTTTCTGCTTGCTTGCGTTCGGTAATATCTACAGCCATTGAAGCCGTACCGATTGCTTTGCCATTCTCGTCAATTAGCTCAGTATTGTACCACTCGCAGATGATAATTCTGCCGTCTTTGGTCAGATTTTCGGAAGTGGCGCTGGATTTGGCACTCAAGCCACGATCGAAAATCTCAGATGCTTGTTGGCGGTAGCTTTCAGGTACAATCAAATCGGTGGCGACTCTCCCTTTGGCTTCTTGCTCGCTGTAGCCAAAAATAGCTTCTGCTGCGGGATTCCAAGTGATAATTTCTAAACTCAGGTTTAACTCGATCACTGCGATCGGCGTTTGCTGCAATAAAAATGAGATTCTTTGCTGCGATGCTAGCAGTTTTTCTTCGGCTAATTTGCGATCCGTGATATCATTAGACGTGCCGAGAATTTGTTTCGGTTTACCATCAGCTTGTCTCAGAAATACTGTATCCCAACTGTGCATCCACCGCCATTCGCCGTTTTTGTGCCTCATCCGGTATTGAAATTCGATGATGTCACCACCTTGGGATCGATCGAACTTTTGAATATGTTGAAAAAAAGCCGATAAATCCTCGGGGTGCACCAGAGTTTGGAGCATGGCTTTACCCATATCTTGTATTTCTTCTGCCCCGTAGCCGAGGATCGTCGCAATTTGGCGGTTGGTGTAGACATTCCGCTGCTCAATTAAATCGTAAACGTACAATAGGTTGGGATTGGAATCGGCGATCGCCTGAATGAAGTGCTGGCTTTCTCGGAGTGCAGATTCTGCTTGTTTGCGATCGGTAATATCTCGCGCTACCATAATTACTGATTCTGCTGACAGCGGAGAAACTTTAGCATCTAGCCAAACTTCGCGATCTCCGACTGTATAGCTATATTCAACATTGATGCTTTGCTTCGTTTTGAGCACTTGTTGGATGGTATTTAATACCAAATCTGCTACAGATTGTGGCAAGACTTGATGGGCGGTTCTGTTAATCATTTCGCTGGCAGGTTTGGCAAAATTCGTCGCTGATGTCGGTGCGATTTTGATGCAGCGCCCTTCTGCATTTCTCACTAAAACTATGTCAGTCATGGCAGCAAAAATAGTCCGCAATTCTGCTTCTGACTCTTGAAGAGCTTGCTCGGCGAGGATGCGGGTGCGAATTTCTGCTTGCAACTGTTTATTTTGCCGATCGAGCTGCCCAATTCGCTTTTTCTCTCGATCGATCAGTTGAACTTGAGCCAGGGCGATGCCTAATTGAGCCGCCACCGCTTCTAACAAGTCGATTTCATCTTTCGTCCATTCCCGGTAGCGATCGCACTGGTGCAAGCAGATAGCGCCATTTGCCCTGCCTTGGTAGGAAGTGCGAATTGCCAGCATCGATTTTAACCCAATCTCGCGGCAAATCGGTCTAATAGCTTGCAAAAGAGGGTCTGAGTAAACATTGTTGGAGGCGATCGGCCGATCTTGTATCATCATTTGTACGATGTGAGGATTTCCCCAAATAGGAATGGGTACGTTCCAAATAGATTCCCACTCGGGTTCGAGATACTCCGCCGCCAGAGGAATATCGACTTGGGGAGTAGTAATGTAAGTATGAATCAAGCAGCGATTGACGTAGAATGTCTGACCGATTTGAGTTGCGGCTGTTTGAAAAATTTGTTCTGGATGCAAGCTCGATCGAATTTCTTGAGTTATTTTGGCAATCAGCAACTCTCGCTGAACTTTCCGTTCTAAAGCAGATTTAGCTGCGGCAGTTTCTATTTCTGCTTGCTTGCGATCGCTGATATCAAAAAGCACGCCATACCAAACTATATCGCCATTGTCGCGCATTTCTGGTCGAGAATTAGATTGCAGCCATTTGAGTTTTCCCGACGGCGTAACAATCCGCCATTCAAAGGCAAAAGGTTCTAAAGTTCGAGCGCTTTCTGCAATCGTTTCCATCACATATTCTCGGTCATCTGGATGATTTCGATCCCATACCAAGCCAGCATCTTTTAAAATCTTTTCGCTCTCTAATTCGTAAATTTCCCGACAAGCATAACTGATATATTCAAACTTATAACTTCCCTGTGGATTTTGCACTAATTGGTAAATAACGCCCGGTATATTAACCGCCAATTTCTGCAACCGCGCTTTGCTTTCCCGGAGTGCTTGTTCTGTCTGCTTCCGAAATTCTACCTCTCGTTGCAGTTGGACATTCTGCTGTTTTAATTGTTTCGATAGCTGCTGGATAGTCAATTGACTTTCGATCCGCGCTAAAACTTCTTCCACTTGAAAAGGCTTAGAAATGTAGTCAACACCGCCAATTTCAAAAGCTTTTACCTTATGAAAAGTTTCATTAAAAACGCTCAGAAAAATTACCGGAATTTCCCGAGTCTTTTCGTTGGCCTTCAGTTTTTCGCATACTTCGTAGCCGTTCATTCGGGGCATGGCAATATCTAGCAAAATCAGGTCTGGTAGAACGGTAAATTTAGCATTTACAACCATTCCTCCAGAAATAGCCCGCTGAACTTTATACCCTTCTTTCGTTAAGATATTTGATATAAACCGAAGGTTGTTAGGCTGGTCATCAATAACTAAAATGTGAATGCTTTCTTTGTCAATTACCATTTTTTCTAGAGCCATTTTTCCTGTCTATTGTTAGCAGGTCAATTATTTAATGAAGCGAGAAATTAATTTCCTGAAAATCAAATGATTCATCAAGCCTTTTCAAACTAAGCATACAGAGATTTTTTTAGATAAGTCCATTGACTGACGTGCCTTTTCCTAGTTTTTTTTGATCCCGATATTAGATTGCCAACTCCTATTAACCGAATTGTTGCCATATTTTATCGTAAAAACAAATCCAATTATTCCCTGAAAATATTAAGTTTTGCCAAAAAAATCATTGATTAGGCACTCCAGATTTTTAAACCTGAGTTTTTTAACTCTGTTCTAGGGCTGCGATCCGTCTTTTCGTACATCTAACCGCTCGTAAAAACATGGACAAAGCTACCCAAAAGTAGTCAATGTTAGACATCTACGTTAGTAATTTTAGTCCACAGTCCTAAAACTACAGGAATAA